>JBCCWS010000053.1 GCA_039193195.1 Pseudomonadota bacterium | reverse complement strand
GTGGGCGCCGGGGGCGTGGGGGCGCCGCGGCCGGCGGTGGGGGGGCGGTCTCGCCTGGGGGGGGGGCTGCGCCGACGGGGGCTCGTTGGTCATTCCTACGTATTAATTAGTTGACAGAGGACAGTTCCCTCGCTACCTTGCGGATGAACTACTAAGGAATTCGTCGATGCCCCGACCCACAACCGCAACCCTGACCGACGCCGAGCACCGAATCATGGACGTGCTGTGGCAACGCGAGGAGGCAAGCGTGCGCGAGCTGACGGACGCGCTCAGAGATGCTCACGATCTCGCGTACACCACGGTGCTTACCACCGTGAGGATCATGGTGGACAAGGGATATGTGGACTTCCGCAAGCAAGGCCGCGCCCATATCTATCGTCCGCTAATCACGCGCGACGGTGCCCGCCGGAAGGCCTTGGGCAATCTTGTACAAGCGCTCTTTGAGGGCTCCCCTCAACGGCTCGCTCAGCATCTGGTGACAGATAACCAACTCACCCTCGATGACATCGAAGCACTACGCGCCCAGCTCCTGCATGAGCAGGGCGGCGACGACGATGATCAGAACAGCTCAGGAGAAACCCGATGACCTCAAGCCCATCGCTGCTGCTAGTTGCCGTCGCTGTGGTGCTGGCGGAGACCGCCCTGCTGCTCAGCCTGGTCAAGCTGGTGGACCGCTACGCCCCGTTCCGCTGGGTGCGCGAGCGCCACGATCTGGCGCTAGTGGCAGTAGCCCTTGTGCCCCTGTTGATGGCCATGACGCTCTTGCCTGCACAGGAGCACGGCAAGCCTCTTCTAGGCTCGGCTGCCATTGACGCGGAAGCGATCAACAGCGCGCCGATAGCGGTGGACCGCGCCATCTCGGCTCACGGGCAGCGTACGTCGGCGCCAGGTGAGGCCGAGGACCGTACGGTGCAGCGAGTGCGTACGTCTTTGGTTCCCAGCAACAGCGTGGTCCTGCTGATCTGGACCATCGGGACCCTGGCGATGGTGATACGCCTGGTCAATGACGCCCGAGCCCTCGCTCGCCTGCGCGGCAGAAGCGAACCTATTGGCAGCACCGGCTCGCTCGGACTGACCAAGGACCTCGAGGTGCGCGCGAGCGGCGAGATCATCTCACCGATGCTGGCGGGCTTTCGCCAACCGTGCATCCTCGTGCCCGCGCACTTCACGCTATCCACGCAGGCAGCCCCTGTGCTGGAACACGAAATCGCCCACGCCCGACGGGGCGATAACTGGATCACCATGGCACAGCGGCTAGTGACTGCCGCGTTTTGGTGGAATGTACCGTTGCATTACCTAGCGCCTGTAATCGCTCGCACGCGAGAGAGCCTCTGCGATCACGATGCCGCCGTCGCCACGGGCGCCCCCAAGCGCCTGGCCCATGCCCTACTGGAGGCAGCAGCCATGTCGGCCCAGATGTCCACATCTCCCTCACCTCGCCTCGCTGCCCACGCTCACGGCGTCGCACTTGAGGAGCGGGTAAGACACCTTAGGAGATCCGATGCCGCACAGGTTCGTAAGCCCTGCGCCACGGTACGAATCATCCTGCCCACGATGGCCACCGCGGCCTACCTCCTCGCCCCGAGCCTCGGCGGCGCCGCGCCCGAGGACGCCGATGAGGACGAGCGTAGGATTGGGGCGTCCCTCGAGCGGCTCAACCAACGGGTGTTCGGCACCGGCGCCAGCCTCCTCTTGTACGAGGCGGCCGAAGCTGGTAACGCCACCGAAGTCGGCGCCATGCTCGATCGAGGGGTCGACCCAAGTGCCCCTGCCCTCGGCGACGGGACGCCGCTCATGGGCGCGATCCGTGGCGGGCACCTGGCACTCGTGCGCACCTTGTTGGCGGCAGGTGCCGACCCCAACGTGACCTCACCCGGCGATGGCACTGCCTTGATCGCAGCCGCCCGCAGGGGAGACCGCGTCGCCCTCGAACTGCTACTCGACGCCGGCGCCACCCCTGACCTCACCGTCGCCGGCGATGGCGCCGCGCTGATCAGTGCGGCGGCTCGCAATGACCTGACCATCATCGACGCCTTACTGGCGGCCGGAGCGGACCCAAATGTGGCGATCGGTGGCGATGGCACGCCGCTGATCGCCGCCGCCCTGCGCGGTAACGCCGCCGCGGCAGAGCGCTTGCTCGCCGCCGGTGCCGACGCCAACGGCTATGTGCTCGGCGATGAGACGCCCCTTATCAACGCTGCCCAGCAGGGACACCTGGAGATAGGCAAGCTGCTGGTGGCCCAAGGGGCGGATGTCTCGAAGACCGTGCGCACCGCGCGCGGCGCCTGGCGTTCGCCCCTCAGCGAGGCCCGCGACCGAGACCACCCCGAGTTCCAGGCCTGGCTCGAGACTCTCGGCGCAACCCACCAACCAGGGCGAGACTGATACGTCCTAAGCGACAAGCTAGGCGGTGGAGACCCTAAGTTACCGTCGCCTAGCACCTACCGGCTGGCCCAGGATCACGCCACCCCCGAAATCTGTCGGTGTGCCGACTCAATTGCAGGGGCGATGCGCTACCCTGTGCGCCGGCTCCTCGTGGGAACACTGGTATGGACATGGGCAGGCTCATCGCGCTCATCGAGCGCTCGGTGCTCGCAGTGATCATTGGCCTCACGGTGATCGCCGTGCTGTTTGAGCTCGCCACCATCTGGGAGCAACGCAACGTCGCCATCGCCGACATCCTCCTCCTGTTCCTCTACACAGAGGTGGTCTCCATGGCGGGAGCCTTCTACAGCAGCCGCCGAATCCCCACGGTCTACCCACTGCTCATCGCTATCACGGCCCTCTCCCGCCTCATCGTGCTGCAGTCGAAGGAGATGGAACCGGCCACAATCCTGTACGAGGCTGGCGCCATCGTAATCCTCGCCCTGGCCGTCGCGGTGTTGCATCTCTTCGCCGGCGAAGGACGGGAGGACACCGATGAGCTGCGGCGTGAGCAAACGACGAACCCGCCCAACCAAGAAACCTAAGCAATCTAAGAATCAGAAACAGAAGTCGCCTGTCATGCCGGCGCCGGTCGTGAGCGCCTGGCGCCGTTTCTGTAGAATACCGCTCCTCCCGCTTGACGAGGCACCCCTATGAATCGCTTCCACAACATCCTGTTCGTAGCCGATCAGGACCGGGCAGACACGGCAGCGCTGCGCCAGGCAGTCGAGCTGGCAAACAGCAACGATGCAGAACTCACCGTGGTGGGCATCGTGGAGATGTCGGAGCGCGAACGACGCTCCAAAGACACCAAGACGCGCGAGCTGATCGAGACAATGACGAGCGTGCGCCGCGAAGCGCTCGAACAGCTGGCCGAGGCGGTGGCCGCCGGCAACCCCCGCCTCAAGGTGGAGGTGCTCGTCGGCAACACCTTCCTGGAAGTCACCCGCGAAGTGCTGCGCAACGAACGCGACCTGGTGATCAAGACTGTCGACAAGGTAGATGGACTGATGCAGCTTTACACGGGCACGGACATGAAGCTGCTGCGCAAGTGTCCCTGTCCCGTGTGGTTGATCAAATCGACCGCGGTGGAGGGGTACCGACGTATCATCGCCGGTCTTGACTACAGCGGATCACGCCGCGATGGCGACGCGATGAACGCACAGATACTGCAGATGGCCAGCTCGCTCGCTATCCGCAGTGGCGCCCACCTGGACGTCGTGCACGCCTGGTCCTTGCCGCACGAGGATTTCATGCGCTCGGCCCGCAGCGGCCTGACCGCAGGCGAGGTGGAAAGCTTGGTGGAGAGCGAAGACCTGTCCAGACACCGATGGGTTGACCAGCTGGTGGCCGAGAACGCCGCGGCCACCGCCGAACGGGAAGGAAAGGCCTTGGAAATCACCACCCACCTGCCTCGAGGAGAGGCGGGTCAGCTGATCCCAGCGCTCGCCGAGTCACTGGCCGCCGACCTGGTGGTCATGGGCACCGTTGGCCGCACGGGTATCCCCGGACTACTGATCGGCAACACAGCGGAGCTCGTGCTGCACCAGATCCAGTGCTCTGTGCTGGCGGTCAAGCCCCAGGGCTTCCAGACCCCAGTCAAACTGTAGCGGTTCTACGCTGGCGGCCCGCCAAGGCGCAGTCGCACTGGTGCTAAATCAGTGCGACCCTTCTGGGATCTCTGCATCGCGCAGCCGGCGCAGGAAAGCGCGCCAGTCCCAGCGCTCCACCCGCGCCTGCAGCATCAGCATGCTGGGCGTCAGTAGGAGCGTTAGCACGGTCGCGAACGCCAGTCCGCCAGCGACCGCCGAGGACAGCTGCGTCCACCACTGGGCAGACGGTCCGCCGATCAGAATCTCGCGGTCGAAGAAATCCAGATTGATCCCGAACACCATCGGTAACAAGCCTAGGACGGTGGTCACGGTGGTCAGCAGGACGGGACGAATGCGCTGAGCACAGGTTCGAAGGATCGCTTCCGTCGCCTCCATCCCAGCTGCCCGCAGCGTGTTGTAGGTGTCGATGAGCACTATGTTGTTATTCACAACGATTCCCGCCAACGCAATCACCCCAATACCGCTCATCACCAGGCCGAAGGGCTGCTGCAGCAGCAGGTGACCAAGGAGCACTCCGCCGGTGGAAAACAGCACGGCAGTCAGGATCAGAAAGCCCTGAAAAAGGCTGTTGAACTGAGTGACAAGAATGATGTAGATGATCGCCACGGCCACCAACATGGCGCTCAAGAGGAAGGCCTGCGATGACTCCTGCTCCTCGCTGTCTCCGCGGAAGCTCACGTTGACGGAGCGATCGAAGGACAGCTCGCCCACCGCTTCACGCAGCACGGCCACGCGCTCGGGGATCTGCACGCCGGGGCGTACATCGGACTTCACACTCATCGTGCGCCGTAGGTCCGTGCGCTCCAAAGTGCCAACCTCTTGCGCCGGTCTGCGCGTGACGAAGTTGCCGATCGGCACCAAGCCGCGGTCGGAGGGCACGCGCAGGGAGTCGATCTCCGTGAGGCTGCGGCTACTCGCGGGATAGCGAACGCGAATCTCCACCTCATCGTCCGCATCGTCCGGTCGATACTCGCCGATCTTCAAGCCGTTGGTAACCAGCTGGACCGCGTTGCCCACGAGCGTAACGTCGGCGCCGTAGCGTGCTGCCTCCGCGCGATCTACATTGAGACGCCACTCGATACCCGGCAGGGGGCGACTATCGGAGACATCTTGCAGGCCCGGCACCTCCTCCAGCAGCTGACGCACACGCGTAGTGACCATCTCGAGGCGCTCCGGATAGCGCGAGCTCACCTCGATGATGATCGGCTTGTCGTTGCTCGGGCCTGCGCGCGGCGTGCGTGCCGTGACCACGATGCCGGCGAGATCCGCGGTGCGCTCACGAATCTCCTCCAGGATCTGCGCCGCCGGGCGTCGCTCGCTCCAATCGACGAACTGCAGCTGAATCGTGCCGACGATATCGCTGGTGCCCTCGTCGCGCGACGCTCCCGTACGCGCGTACACCGAGTCGAACTCGGGCATGTCAAGGATGCGCGCTTCAACCTGACGCACCAACGCATCCTGCTCCTGCGGCGAGAGATCGCCGCGCGCGCGCACCTCTACACTCGAGAACTCGGGCTCCACATCAGGGAAAAACTCCATCCCCCGGCCGAAGGTGCCGTAGGCGATGTAGATGCCGACAAGCAGGGCGGTCACCCCGGTGACGGCAAGCAGCGGCACGCGCAGGGCCACGCGCAAGACGCGCAAGTAGGCCCCTGTGAGCCCGCGAATCTCATCGAGATCGCCCTGCTCAGCCGCCGCCAGCTCCGCCTGCGCCTTGGGATCGAGAGTGCCCGCGCGGCCAAAGATGCCGCCGAGCGTCGGCACGAACACCAGCGCCATCACCAGCGAGGCAGTCAGCACGGCAATCAAAGTGATCGGTAGGTAACGCATGAACTGGCCGGTGACGTCCGGCCAGAACAGCAGGGGGAAGAAGGCGGCCAAGGTCGTCAGCGTCGATGCGGTGATCGGCAGGGCCATGCGCTTCGCTGCGGTCGCGTAGGCATCCTTGCGAGGCAGCCCCTCGGCCATCTTTCGATCGGCCAACTCGGTGACCACGATGGCACCGTCCACAAGCATGCCGACGGCCATGATCAGGCTGAAAAGCACCACGATGTTGACGTTGATGTCCATGAGATTCAGAACCAACATCGCGGCCAGGAAGGACCCCGGGATGGCCACCCCCACGAGGAGCGCCGAGCGCAGTCCCAAAATGCCGATGATCACCACGAACACGAGCAACACCGCGGAGAGCACATTGTTCTCCAGGTCGCTGAGCATGTTGCGAATATCCCGCGATTTATCTCTAGAGAAGCTCGCCTTTACGGCTGATGGCCACAGGGCCGATTCGCGCTCGACAAGTGCCCTCACCTCATCCACCGTATCGATGACGTTGGCCCCGGCCCGCTTGATGATCTCGAGGCTGATCGATGGTCTGCCGTCGATGCGGGCAAAGCTCGTTGCGTCCTTGTAGGTGCGCCGAATGCTAGCAATTTCCTGGAGGGCGACGATGCGGTCGCCGTCGGCCTTCACCGGCATCGCCATTACGTCTTCGACGGTCTCGAAGACGCCCGGCACCTTCACGGGAAATCGGCCGCGCTCGCCCTGCAGGGTACCCGCAGCGACTAGGCGGTTGTTGCGATCCACCAGCTGGAACAGCTCCGACTGAGAGATCTCGTAGCTCTCCATGGCACGCGGATCGACAAGAACCTCGATCACCTCTTCCCGGTCGCCCGCCGTGTTCACCTCGAGCACACCGGCCAACCCTTCGATGTCGTCCTTAAGGTCTCGCGCCAGGCGCGTCAACACTCGCTCCTGCACCGCGCCGCTCAACTGCAGCACGAGCATAGGATCCATGCGCGATAAGGTAACCTCGGAGACGATGGGCTCATCGGTTTCCTCCGGCAGCTCAGCCTTCACGCCGTCCACCTTCTCGCGCACGTCCTGCAGGGCGAGGCTCGTATCAACGCCTGCATCGAACTCGAGGGTCACGGACGCGCCGCCCTGGTAGGCGTTGGAGGAGATCTTCTTGATGCCCTCGATCGCGCGCAGGGACTGCTCGACGGGGCGCACGAGCAGACGCTCTGCATCCTCCGGTGAGATCCCCTCATGGGAGAGGGAGGTGTAGATCACGGGTATCTCGACGTCCGGATCTGCCTCCTTGGGGATGCTCACATAGCTGAA
This sequence comes from Pseudomonadota bacterium, assembly GCA_039193195.1. NCBI lineage: Bacteria > Pseudomonadati > Pseudomonadota > Pseudomonadota bacterium. The sequence continues at coordinate 33,456 of JBCCWS010000053.1, read as the reverse complement.
GGCACCTGCGATGAGAATCAGCAACAAGCCGAGTAGCACCGTGCGTGCGTGATGCACCGCGAAGTCGATGATGGCGTTCATCAGTTTTCCTCGCCGACGCCTGCTTCAACCAAGCGAGTATTGGGGAGAGCTTCCCGCTCTAGGGCTGTACGCTGATCCTGTGACTCTAAGGTCGGCGCAACACGCTCCCCTTCACTGACAAAGCCGTAGCCCACGGTGATGACGCGCGCCGGATCGGGCAAGCCGGTCACCCACACCGTGTCGCCGTCTGCTCGAGCCACTTCGATGGGTAAGAAGCGCACCTGGTTGTCATCGTCCACGATCTTGACGCCCAGGCCTCCCGCATCATCGAGGCTCATCAGCGCGGGCGAGACCGGGTGAGCCATGACGGTCTCCAGAGGCAAGCCCAGATCGGCCGACGCGCCCAGGGGCAGGCGCCCCTGCGCGTTGTCCAGTTCCAACTCCACTAAGAAGGTGCGCGTCGAAGTGTCCGCTTGGGGCGAGATGTAGCGCACGCGACCCTGCCGGCGAGCACCGTCGACCAGCTTCGCTTCACCGATCAGGCCCGTGTGCAAGTAGGCAATGTCGCCCTCGGACACGTCAGCACTGACGATTACCTTTCGATCGTCCAGGTACGTAAACAGAGGATCGCCCGGAGTAACGTAGTCGCCAACCTCCACCGATCGGTCCTGCAAGGCACCGTCGAAGGGTGCTCGCACCACCATGCGCTCTAGGTCGAGTTCCGCACGCCGTAGCTCCGCCCGTGCGCCCTCGAGGTTGGCCAAGGTCTCTGCCACGCGCCCTTCCGTGTTGAAACCCGCAGGCTTCAAGGCCTTGTTCGAGGCATACTCGAGCTCGCGCTGGCGGACCAGGGCCTTGGCCTGGATGAGACGCGCTTCGCGGTCACCGAGGTCGAGGCGTAGCACCTCCTGCCCCCCGTTCAGGCGTGCGCCGCGCTCGGCCACGGTGGAGTCGATGCGTCCGGAGGTCTGCGCTTTCACCTGCACTTCACGCGAGGCTTCCGTGCGCCCGCTCACCAGCAGACGGCGCTCGATGCGTTGCGCGAACTCCTCCTGGTACTGCACGCGGGTGAGTCTGCCCTCGCGCGCGCCAACGGTGCCCGCGTCCTGCGCAAGTGGCGTGGAGGACGACGGCACACCATCCGACAGGGCGCCAGAGGCCATCCAGGCCACCAGGGCCAGGACGATAAAGATGGAGAGGGTCCACGGGCTTCGCAGCAAACTGATCATTCGGGGGGTCCTGGGGGCACACGCGCGAGGGGTCGTATTATGCTGCATGGCAGCGTTCTTTACGACCGGAGAAGCGTGATCTAGATCCAATCCACGGCAGGATAGATGCCGCTTTCAGCACGGCGGTCGCACGCCGCTGAGCGCTCGACCGGCCTTGGCGATGAGCGTCGCTGGGGGACGACGCCGTTAGCCATCAGGGTTCTAGTAGGTCAGCGGGGATCATCGGCACGGAGAGCAGGCGCGTGAAGGAGGCCCAGCGGTCTCCGCCGACCCGCTCGACGTAGTCGCGAACCAAATCCTGGCCCAGGTTGTAGTTCACCACGTAGCTGCGATAGGTCTCGATGAAATCCACCGACTTCTCGGCCTGAGCAAGATCGACCAGGTTGTAGCGCACGATCCAATCGACGGCCTGCTCGCGGGTCATCCGCCCGTCGAGGTAGCCGCGTGCTGCCTCGTTGCGGGCGTAGCTCAAGCGGGCTCGTAGTCGTTGCAGCGCGTAGTAGCGCTCCGCCTCGCCCGCCTCCAGACCGGCGAGGGGCCATAGCACACGCCTTTCGAACTCGACCTGCTCCTCGCCGGGGAACGCTACCCGTATCCCGTAGTTTGCGCTCCCCTCCGCCAGCAGGGCCGAGGGACTGAACAGCGGCTGCACCGTGTACTCGATCCACCCCTCGCCCTGTGCGAGGTTCAGCTCCTGCAGCGTCTGATAGGTGTGGTGGCCGGGGTACCCCTCGTGACAGCCGAGGTCGACGGCCCGATTGATCTGCTGGGGAAGATCCGTGTTGACCTGAATCAGACTCTCTGAATCGCCCTGGTACCAGTTGTAGCCGCTCCAAGGTTTGTCGCTCACGTACTCGAGGGTAAAGCGCTCCTGAGCGGGAAGCTCCAGGGCCGCCAGCGTGCGAGTGCGACACTCGCCGATCGCAGCCTGAAAGACCGCATCGAGGCGCTCAGCAGGCACCTCGAACGACTTCAGAAACCCGCTGACTCGATCTGCCAGAGGCCCTTCGCCCGGGAGCAGGGCCTCGATGTCGACAAGCAGGGCGTCGAAGTGTGCAGCCTCGTAGCGAGGTGGCGTCACGCCGAACAGCGCCCGCGCTTCCTCATCGAAGCTCAGGCGCTCGCCCTGCGCCATCGAGGCCCGCGTCCTCAGTGCCGTTAGGCGAGCCAGCAAACCGCGCAGGCGATCGCGCGGCCGCCCCTCGCGCACGCTTAGCAGGGGCTCCAAGCGTTCGACGAGGGCGTCGGCCTGCTCGATGATCTGGGCGGGGGAGAGCTCCGCCTGATCGGCGAGCGCCACGAGCTCCTTGGGACCGAAGTACGCGTCGACGTGCGCAGGATCGTGCCGGCCCATCGCAAGCTCGAGGGACACGTACTCTCGGGCCAACACATCGACGTCTGGGATCGCAGCGTTGGTGGCGCTACCCTGGTCGCCGCAGGCCACGAGGCCCAGGGTCGACACCGCAGTCATCGCCGCCACGATTTGCCTAATCGTTCTAATCACTTGAGAGCAGCCAGTATCAATGGTGCTAGTCGCCATGATCCACACCTTGCGCCCCCTTGCCCCCAGCGGGCAGCAAGGCGCTCAGGGCCGACCACGTTGGCGCTACCACACGACCCACGACAGGGATAAGCAACAGCCCAACCACCAGACCGAACACCCCCGCGCCGGTGGCGAACACGAGCCATTCGATAAAGCCCTCTAGCGCGCGCACGGCGTGAGCCACAAGGACGGCGAAATCGTGCAGGGCGTGTTCCACACCGTCTGCACCAAACTCGGCGAGCCCGTGGATTACGATGCCGCCGCCGACCCAGACCATCGCGGCCGTGCCGACGGCCGCGAGCAGCTTCAGGAATCCGGGCATCGCAACCACCAGCCCACGGCCAAGGGCGCGTACGGCGCCGCCCAGGGGCCCTTCCCACTGCGTCGCCGCCAGGGCAACGCCCATGTCATCGGCCTTCACGATGATCGCCACGACGCCGTAAACGGCCAAGGTGATGCCGATCCCGACAATGGCCAACACGATCGCCTGCGTGAGCAGGGGCGAGTCCGCCACCTCGGAGAGGGCGATGGCCATGATCTCGGCGGAAAGGATGAAATCCGTGCGAATAGCGCTCGCCACCTTCTTGTCTTCCAGCGCCTGCCCCTCGGGTTCTACCAACCCCACCTTCGCCTCGTGCTTGTGCGCATGGTGCGGCAAGAAGACCTCAAGCACCTTCTCCGCCCCCTCGTAGCAGAGGTAGAAGCCGCCCAGCATCAGCAGCGGGGTAATGACCCATGGGGCGAACTTGCTGAGCAGCAGGGCCACCGGCAACAGCACCAACACCTTGTTGCGCAAGGAGCCGACCGCGATCTTGTAGACGATGGGGATTTCCCGAGCGGCAGCGAAGCCGACCACGTAGCGCGGGGTGACCGCCGTATCGTCGATGACGACACCGGCAGACTTGGCGCCCGCCTTGGCCGCCTGGCCAGCCACGTCGTCCAAGGAGGCCGCCGCCACCTTGGCGATCGACACCACATCGTCCAACAGTGCAATCAACCCTGTACTCACGCCGCTCTACCCTCCGCGAGCCCCAAGCAGGCCCAGCAGGCGTTATACCGCCTTGGGCAGGAGTTTGCAGATCACCGAGCGGTGCTGGGCGTGCTCTAGCTGCCCTGCTGCGCGCTCATCGATTCCCAAGCTTTCGCTACCCTGTCATCGCGCTTCGGGACGGGCAACGACACGGCAACCTGATGCAGGTGCGGTCGCGATGGGCGCAGCGGATCCGGCAGCGGCGGCTCCAGGACTCGCTGCCCATGAGCGGCCACGAGACGTCGCGAATCGTCAGCGGCGCGCCATCGCCCAGCGCCATGGGCGGCGAGCTCTCTCGCCTGAGCTGCCGGTAGGCGTTGCAGTCGATTGATCACCGAGTAGCTGCTCGTCGATGCGTCTAGGGACCAGCCCGCGGCCTGCACGGCGCGGAGCTCCTCCCGCACGATCGACTCCAACCCGTCGCAGACGCCTTCGAAGGCCCCCATTGGCGGCCAGAAGCCGAGCTCGCCAGCCACCACCACGGTGCGATGGGCCAACAGCACCTGGCAGGCGACGTAGACCCGTTCGCTGCGCTCGTGGGCACGCGCGGCGATCGCGCCAGCCACGGCCGCGCAAAAGGCCTTCGACGCGGCGGACGCCGAGTCGCATTTATCGTAGGACATGGAACCCTCTAGCGTGGCCCCTTACTCAGTTCCGGCGGGAGCCGGAATCCGGGGCGGGAGGATTCGTGGGCGCCGCTTTAGCCGTATTTCTATTCCGCCCGCAAGTTGGTACTTAAATCGGCGGTGTCCCTAGGGACGGCGAAAAGTATAGCGTGAGCGGCTCTGCGATCAAGCAGACGCTGGCTGTCGGTCACCCTTGCGGTGATGCCTCCCCGCCCTCTGGGCCATAAAAGAACACCCAGGTGACGAAGTCTTCGGAGAAATCCTCGAATCGATGCGGCACCCCCGCAGGCACGAAAAGCACCTCGCCCGCCTCGAATCGCTCGCGCGCCCCATCGCTTACGAACCAGCCGCTGCCCGACGCCACCACGTACAGCTCATCGCGCGTATGGGGGGTTTGCCTATCGACACTAATCGGCCGATAAATCTCAACGCTCATACTGCCGTGGGTGAACAGCTCTCGGAACGGCGTATCGACTTGGGCCAGACGCGCCAGCGCGTTGGCAACGGTCAGTCTCATGACGACCCCGGCTGTCCTAAAACTCTAGGATCAATTCTACGGCTGCCAGGCCCCGGGCGCATGCTGCAGCCCAACCGCGCCGGCTCGAGGATCGCCGCCCCCGCACCGCATCGAGTATGCTGCACAGCGAAGGGTCTGGGATCCTTACCCCTGCCCTCAAACCTGCGCTGCCCAAGGACGACCGCCCCGCATGTTCTCCTCGATTCGCCAGTGGTTGGACTCCCTGAACGAGGAAAGCCATCTCTTCACAAACCGGGACGATGCCATGCTGCATAGCGGCGTCGCGGCCGTGCTCTACCACCTCATTGCGGCTGATCAGACGATCAGCCAGCGCGAGCGCAACGCTTTCCACCAGATCATGCGCGAGGAGTTCGACCTTAGCGACGCGCAAATCGCCCACCTGTTCGAAGCAGCGCAAAGCTCGCGCGGGGACCCCCTCGAAGACGTCGAGACCGTGAGCGCCTACCTCAAGGACAGCCCGACCATGCGCATGGCATTTGTGGCCAAACTGATGCGCCTGATCAACGTGGACGGCACGGAACAGAGAGAACTCGACGCGCTCTACGGCAGCCTGCGAGAGGCCTTTCCGGAACTCGGCGCGCCGTGATGATCACCGCCCCACTCGGGGTGCTCGCAGTGCTGGCGGTCAATGTGAGTGTCAGCGACTGGCTGGGCCGACGCCCGGGCTGGCACCTGCTTGGCGCCGCCCTGTTGGTAATCGCACTCACGGCCGTGTGCGCCAACGTGGGCCTGATTCCGTCGGTGACGGACGGCTCGGTTGCCTACGAGGCAGTATTCTCCTACGTGGCGCCCATGGCCATCTTCTGGTTGCTGCTCGGCGTAAACCTCCGCAGCATCGTCGCCGCTGGCCTGCCCATGCTAAGCATGTTCGTCCTAGGCGCGACCGGCACCCTAGTGGGTGTCCTAGCCGCCATGACGCTCATCCCGCCCGATGTCTTCGGCGAGTATCGGGCCGCACTAGCGGGGATGTTCGTGGGCACCTATATCGGTGGAGCCCTCAACTTTAATGCTGTAGCTCTCGAGTTCGGCATTCAGCGCGAGGGCTTGCTCTACGCCAGCGCGGGGGTCATCGACAACCTCATGACCACCGTATGGATGATCGCGACGATCGCCCTGCCGCGCGTCCTGGCTCCTCTTTGGCCGCGCAACGCAGCCGCCGATGCCAAGGTGACGCCCGACGATACTACCCCAGCGACATCCGCTCACGATGCGGGGTCGGACGATGAGACAGTCGGCCCGGGCGACCTGGCACTCATGCTGGCCTTGGGAGCGGGCGCCCTGCTCGCTTCCCAGAAGTTAACTGATCTCATCGCTGGTACTGGGGTGGAGCTTCCACAGATCTTGGTGTTGACCACCGTCGCCTTGACCCTTGCACAGATACCGACGATCCAGCGCCTACGCGGCGCCCGTGCCTTGGGGATGTTCGCGGTACTGCTGTTTCTGGCCGCTATCGGTGCACTCTGCGACCTCGGAGAACTCGCCGGGACCGGCAGCCTCGGACTAGGCCTATCGGCCCTCGTCACGCTCGCCGTGCTCGTCCACGGCATGCTCGTGTTCGCTGGAGCCTACGTGCTACGCGTGGACCCGGCCGTGGCCGCCGTCGCCTCCCAAGCGAACATCGGGGGCGGCACCTCAGCGCTCGCCCTCGCGCGGGGCTTGGATCGACCAGAGTTGGTGGCGCCGGCCCTGTTGATCGGATCTCTCGGCAACGCTGTGGGCACCTATCTCGGTTTTTTCGCCGCGGATGTGCTCGCCTAACGTCCTGTCTGGTGAGATCGTTGCAGGGTCTAGTTGCCTAGTCGCTGGGTTGGGTTTGACGCCACGCCAAGCAACCATCACCCCTGCGCGATTTTATCGACGAATGGACCGGACTGGACGCTAAGGACTAGGTGGGATCGCCGCGTAGCCAACTTCTCCTAGGGCGTGAATCTCATCACCCACCATGGCCCGCACCCGCAGATGCAGGCGCGCTCGGCCGCGGCGGCGGAACTGGGTCAGGAAACTCTCCACGGTCTGGCCATCAGGCATTACTGCCATCGCGTCAAAGTCGCTGCGCACGGGAAGAAGAAACTTGACCTTCACGCTTTGCGCAACGATATCGCTAGGTGGGCCGCCATCTACCAGAGCGGCGGTCAGCCCCCACCCGGCGAGCGTCATCGCGGTCTGCAAGGCCCCCGCAAAACCCGTACCCATGTGGTTGGCGCTCGGCGCCAGAGGGGCGGACAGTCGCAAGCCTCGCGCATCGAGCTCTTGCAGCTGCAGACGCATGAATCGCGCCAAGGGGATCTGTTCGGCCCAGGTAGTTCCTAAGCGCTGCTTGAGCGCTTCGCTGAACTGGTGATGATCTTCTTGCCGCTGCGCCATCGTCCTTCCTCACCGGCTCGCCAAAGATCTGACGCTTTTGCGTCGCTTCGAGGTGTGCTGAACGCGGCTGGAATCAGCGAAGCGCACAGCTTGAGGCGAGGCAGCTTAGCGGGCCGTTCCGCCCTCGACAACACGCCAGGTCACGGCTCGTGGGACACGCGCGAAATCCACTTCAGATGCGGCGACGCGGCGACAGTGACGCTGCCTTGCAGCAATTCTCAACTCGCCAGGGATTCGATCGGCACGTAGTCCACGTCGAAACCAAAGTTGCGCGGCGCTACCACCTCCAAGGCTCTCGCCGTGCGCATACGGGCGGGCGCCCCGATGGCGAGCAGCTGTAGTCGCTGCCCGTATCGTAGTGTCTCTGCCGTGATCGGCCGCCCGGTCTCTAGGTCCAGGGCACAGATCAAATCCGGCGTCGTCGCCAGCACGGCATCGCCAGATGTGGCGAGCAGGTACTCGTTTTTGATCGCAACGCTGACGGGAGCGCCGCCTGCGAAAGGTTGGACTTGTAACGTCGCGAAGTCGTAACCGCCCTCCACGCGACGGGCGATATCGATGACCTTGCCGGTCGTCAGCACGTGTACCTCTCCATAGTGTGTTGGCGCCAGCGTTTCTCTCAGCGCAGCGACCAGGGGATCGAGGCGGTTGCCGAAGTGTCCGATCAACTCGCCAATTTGGTAGCACAGACTGATCGTGTTCGGGATAGTGACCGCTCTCGCCTCGGCACCGCTCATGCAGTGCTCGGCGCTCAGGCACTGACCGCCGCCGGCGACGACCGAGAACTGGCGCACCAAGCGCTCGGTGATATGAGGGTCACGCACGTGATCGAGGACGACGCGATCGCCGAGCTCGCTAGCCACCGCCAGCGGCGTCGCGGAGATGCCGTAGATGGAGAAGGACTCCATCTGCAACTCGGGAAAGGCGCGCCCCATACCGTCGGCATCGAGCACCGGCAGGCCCCGCTCGGCCGCTGCGACAAAGGGCACCAAGGCGTTTACGCCTCCCGCCTCGAACGCGATTAGCGCGCTGGTCCGTCGCCCCAAAAAAGTCTCCAGTGCGTCCAGGGCCCACCCTGCCTCACGGCCGTTGCCGGGCTTCTCCTGCATGATCGTTGGCGAGCCCACGGAGCCTATCGCCACCACTAGGGCATCGTCCTCGACCGCCTCAAGGGGAATCAGATCCACACCGCCCGATCCCGCGAGGGCTCGCTCGGCGAGTATCTCGCCAATGAGCGTGTCTCCCCCGCCCCCCGTGGCCAAGAAGGCTCCCCCGCGAGCGATCGCCTCCACGTGTTCGGCCCGGACCTGGCGCAAGGCCTCGCCCGTTTCCCGGCTCATCGCGCGTCCTCCCCACTGGCCCCCGCCACCCGATCGAGATCCGCATCCCCAACCGCGCGCGCATGCAGCGTGCCACCCGGCTCATCGGAGTAGCTCAGGGGCACCTCACCCACCTCGACGACATCCACAGTGCCCTGGCGAGCACCGGCCTGAATGGCTCGCCCTATCGCCTCGTCCTTCACCGCGGCGAGGGCCTGTTCGCGCGGCCGTCGCGACGCGACGTAAACGCTCTGCGCCTCACCACCAATCTGCCCGAGGGCGGCCCCGATCGCATTGGCCACCGCACCATCCCTGGGGCGCAGCGTCTGACTCACGCCCGCCAGGCCGTCGGGCACGAGGAAGGCGCCCCCGCCCACCACGACCAGGGGCAACGGCGCAGGGTTTGTCTTCATCTGATCGACGTGTAGCTCTAGGCGCTCACGCATGACCCTGGAAGCCGCCTCTAGCAGAGCTTTGGGCAAGTGCGCCACGCATGCCCGATCGCCGATCTCAATCCATCCTTGCGCCGCGCCTATGTCCGTCGCAGTGAGCTCGGAGCCACCAAACACGAGAGCGCGAGAGCGAAGTTCCCGCCCTACGGAGCCGGGGCCCACCTGATGGCCTTCCGCGCTGACCCTAGAGCCACCGCCCAATGCCACCGCCAACACATCGGGCATGCGGAAATTAGTCAACACGCCGCCGACGCGCACGGCACTTCCCGAGGGTCGCGGGAAGCCGTCCACGAGCATGCCGATGTCGCAAGTCGTGCCCCCCACATCGACCACCATTGCGTCGCCGTGGCGGGCGAGCCACAAGGCGCCGCGCATCGAGTTGGTGGGGCCTGAGGAGAAGGTGAACACGGGATAGGCGCGCGCAAAGGCGGCAGCCATGAGCGTGCCGTCGTTCTGGGAAATGAAGAACGGGCAGCGCATAGACAGGGCGGCGAAGGCCTGCTCGAACGCGCTCACTACCTCGTCGGCCAAGGGCAGCAGCGACGCGTTGAGCAACGTCGCGTTTTCCCGCTGATAGAGCCCGAGGTGGCCGAGTTGGTGGGACAAGGCGACGCGCACGCCCGGTATCCGCGCGTTCAGACGAGCCGCCGCTTCGCGCTCAGCGCTCGCGTCCGTGGTCGCAAACACAGACGTCACTGCCACGGTGCTGACGCCGCTGCGCGCTATCCGCTCCACGGCCTCGTCTAAGGCGTCGCCGTCGAGGGCGACGATAGGCTTGCCGTCGTACTCCGTGCCTCCGTCGACGAACAAGCCGCCCGCCAGATCAGGCTGCCCCAGCACCACCTCCCTCAAGTCATCGGGCCATTTCGCTGCGACCGGCAGCGCCGAGGAGGACTGGGCGCCGATGCGAATCGCGGCGATCGGCGAGAGTCGGCGGCGCTCGACTACGGCGTTGGTGAACTGAGTCGTGCCGAGGTTCATCATGCGCACGGCACCGGGCGCGACACCTGCCTGTTTGAGCACTTCGTTCACGGCTCCCAGTACACCGCTGGCAATATCACCTGTGGTCAGAGTCTTGTGTGCCGCCAGCAACTGGTCATTGTCGATGACGACCGCATCGGTGTGCGTCCCGCCTACATCTACACCCACCCTCATGCGTTGGCCCTGCGGCCAGCACGCGCCTTGACCGCCCCCAAGGCGGCGTATAGAAGGGCCGCCACGATCACGCCGTCCAGATTGGCAATCCCGGTTAGCTGGATCTTCTCCAAATAGGCCAAGGCGGCGGCGATCGCACCCACACCCCAAGCGAGAAAGGCCGCCCAGTTCAGCGCACTTTCACAGCCGTGCAGCTGCTCCAAGCGGTAGTCGCCGCCTCTGAGGAAGAAGAAGTCCACCACGTACACTCCCAACACCGAGGAGAAGATCACGCTCTGCCAAACGAGGAAGTCGATGAAAACGGCGCTCACATCCGTTAGGGCGATCGCCGTACCGATGGCCCCAGAGGTCACCACGAAAACCCACTCGCCAGTGCGTGGGAAGATCGACGCGAGGGACAACCCAGCCCCGTACAGATTCACCGCATTGGTGGTGAGGCTGGCGACGACGAGAAAGACTAGCGCGAAGGCACCGAAGCCCAACGCGAGCATGATCGCTAAGGGTTCGATCTCGCCGAGGTATAGGGCAGGCCCTGCCGCCACCGCGTGAACGAGGGTCTCTATTAGGGTCAGGGCGATGACGATGGCGATGACCACATCGCGCGGCCCTCGCGCGTAGCGGGTCAGGTCCGGCACGAGCAGAACGCCCACGATGATGCCGCCAGAGAGGGTGGTCACGGCCTGACCAAAGCTCATCTGTTCGGTCGGTGCGAGCGCCGTGAGGGCGGTCCACGAGGTCGCTTCGAAGGTGCGGCTCGCCATCAGCACTAGCATCGTTAGCATCAGGGGGAAAGCGATCAACGCCAACTTGTCGAGAGCCTTAAAGCCGAAGATCGTAGCGCCGGTCATGAACAGTCCGCCGACCATCACGTAGGCGGCCGATGGCAACGACTCGCCCAACACTTGCCCGCCAATCTGCTCGGCGGCCGCGCCGAAGAAGTAAGCGTTTACGCCAAACCAGCCAAATTGGGCAATGGCGAAGGTAAGGTTGACCCAGCGTGCCCCCTGCACGCCGAAGGAGAAGCGCAGGATCATATAGGTGGAGAGGCGGCTGCGCATGCCCACCCAACCGCTCACCATGGCAAGGGCACTGACCAGCAATGCGGCCGCGAGAAATGCAGCCAGGCTAGCCTCAAACCCGAGCGCGATGCCCACCTCCGCCCCGCTGAATAGCGCCGGTAGTGCCACGCCGATGCCGCCGAGAATCAGCCCGATGCGTACGCCCCCGTAGGTTTTCGCCTCGGGCACCGGCTCGGTGGCGTAGTCTTCGACCAGGCTTTCCAGGCGACTCAAGCGGACTGCTCCTCGAGTGGTTACCCCACGAAAAAAATCCCCGAACCGCCTACGCGATCCGAGGACTTCTTCCAACCCAGATACTCCGCTACTGCGCCCGGAACTGCTAGTCCTCAGTCGGCGGACTTTGGAAGGTCTACGCTCCCTAGCCCTGAGGAATGCGCAGGACCTGCCCAGGGTAGATGCGATCGGGGTTGCTGAGCATAGGCTTATTTGCCTCGAAGATGCTCATGTACTTCGCCCCACTGCCTAGAGTCTTCTCGGCGATCGCCCACAGGGTGTCGCCAGACGCCACCGTGTGGAACACCGGCTCCGCCGCGCCAGCATCAGCCACGATTGCCTCTTCGACCTCTCCTACCCCCTCGACGTTGCCCACGGCAACGATGATCTTCTCCTTCTCCTCCTGAGTCGGGGCACTGCCCTGGAGGCGGACGCGGTCTCCCTCTACGGATATCCGCAGATCACCCCCAGGCAGACCTAGCTCCTTCACTTCCGCGCTGAGCGCGTCTGCGTCGGACCCTGCATCCTTCTTGCGACCGATGCCGATGGCCTTGCCAGCATCTCGTACGAACTTCCAAACATCCATCACGTCCCCTCCATCAACACCGCTTTGAATGCCCGCCATCGTGCCACCGCCCCAGAGGGCAACCAACCGCTGTAACGCTACTTAACACTTCGATAAGGCGAGCAAAAAAAGGACCGACCACCCCCTGGCGGCCGGCCAAGGCAGCACGCACCCGCCGGGATACGCGCGGCAAGGGATCGCAGGGCGTCCTGCCCTGCTACTGCTTCGCAAAAAGGTCGCGAATCTCTGGTAGCGACACGACGCCTTCAGCCGGCGCTACGGGCGCCTGCGGATTCGGCTTACTCTCTTCTTCCTCCACCGCACACCTCAGGCGGTTCATCCCCCTGACCATCGTGAAGATCGCAAAGGACAGGATGAGGAAGCGGAGTTGACGATCGCGTTGGAGGCCGCGGCGATGGTCATGCCGACGGCCATGTCCATCATGTTGCCGCGCGCTATGAGCCCCTTGAACTCAGAAACATGCGCTCCGCCGATACGTCGTTGGCGCAATCATCTTTGTTTAGCGCGGCAATTGTGCGGACCGACACCTCGCGGGGTCAACGACGGTAACAGGAGTTTTCAAAGGCGGTGCATCCGCCGACGGCGCGCCGCGAAGGGCAGCAGGCGAACGCCAAAATTTGTAGCTAACCAGGCACGTATCCGCGCAGCTCGTGGCGTGCCACCTGGCGGCGATGGACGGCATCAGGCCCATCCGCCAGGCGCAGGGTGCGCATCAGGGTCCAGGCGCGCGCCAGCGGCGTATCTTGGCTAACGCCGGCACCACCGTGCACTTGGATGGCCTCATCGAGCACACGCAGCGCCATGCGTGGTGCCACCACCTTTACCTGGCTGATCCACGGCGCCGCGGCCCGCGGATCGCCACGGTCGATCATCCAGGCTGCCTTGAGGCATAGCAGGCGTGCCATCTCAATCTCCATGCGGCATTCGGCGATGATGTCGTGATTGGCCCCCAGCTGCGCGATGGGCTTGCCGAATGCCTCGCGTGAGACAGCTCGCCGACACAACAAGCGCAAGGCCTCCTCCGCCATGCCCACCGCGCGCATGCAGTGGTGGATTCGACCAGGCCCCAAGCGAGCTTGAGCAATCTCAAAGCCTCGCCCTTCACCGAGCACCAGGTGGTCGCGCGGCACCCTAACATCGGTGAATCGCAGGTGCATATGGCCGTGCGGGGCGTCGTCGTGACCGTAGATCTCCATCGCCCTCAACACCTCGACGCCAGGCGCATCGCTCGGGACTAGGATCATCGAGTGGGCTTGGTGGCGCGGTACGTCGCCAGCACCCGTGCGCACCATCACGATGTAGACCTTACAGCGAGGATCGCCCGCACCTGAGGCCCACCACTTCTCGCCGTTCAGCACGTAGTGATCGCCGTCGAGCTCGCACCGCATGGCGATGTTGGTGGCATCGGAGCATGCCGCATCGGGCTCGGTCATCAGGTAGGCGGAGCGAATCTCCCCCTCGAGTAGGGGGGCCAACCACGCGGCCTGTTGGGCAGGTGTTCCGAAACGGTGCAACACCTCCATATTGCCCGTATCCGGCGCCGAGCAGTTGAAGACCTCCGCCGCGAGCGGTGAGCGCCCCATCTCCTCGGCAAGGTAGGCGTAGTCTACGGTGTTGAGCGCCGCATCCTCCGTGGCGGTTAGCCAAAGGTTCCACAGGCCCGCCTCCCGCGCCCGTGCCTTGAGGGCACCGAGCACCTCCCATTGCACGGGCGTGAGTTCCCAACGATCTCCCACGCACACCTCGCGAGCGTAGATCTCCTCGGCCGGCCTCACGTGCCGATCGACGATCTCGCGCACTTGCTCGCGCATGGCCTGCGCCTTTGGGTTCAGGCCGAGATTCATGGTGAGTTCTTCCAAGGCGAAACTCCTCTCGCTAAGCGCGGGTGTCGGCCGATCCTAGAGCGGGTTAAGCTGACGCCAACTACCCAGGGACGACCTCGAACGCCCTGCCAGCCCCACTTTGCAAGACCGCCGGAGCGCGCGTGGATAACGTCAGCGACAGCCTGGATCAGGACCTCATTGGAACATACCTTGCCGACCGGATTTCGGGCTTTGGCAACTTGCAGAGTATCGAGCGCTTCCGCCAAGGCCAGTCCAACCCAACTTACCTCCTCAAAGCGGAAGGGGGGCGCTACGTGCTGCGCACCCAACCGCCTGGCAAATTGCTGCCCTCAGCGCATCAGGTTGCGCGCGAGTATCGGGTGATGCACGCACTGGCCGATCAGGACGTCCCGGTCCCCGCGGTGCACCTGCTGGCTACCGACGACTCCCCAATTGGGCGGGACTTCTTCATCATGGACTTCGTGGCAGGCGAGATCTTCTGGGATCCGGCCCTGCCGACGGTCGACGAGCAAACGCGCAGCGCGGTCTACGATCAGCAGAACCAGGTGTTGGCGGCGCTCCATCAGGTTCAGGTGGATGCGGCCGGCCTCAGCGACTTCGGCAAACCGGGCAACTACTACGCGCGACAGATCGCGCGCTGGAGTAAGCAGTACGAGGCTTCGGTGCTCGAACCCATCCCCTCGATGGACTGGCTGATGGGGTGGCTGGCGGAGCACCAGCCAGCGGACGATGGCCAGGTGTCGCTCGTGCATGGCGATTACCGCCTCGACAACCTCATTATCCAGACTGCTCGGCCGGCACAGGACACCCGAATCGTCGCCGTGCTCGATTGGGAGCTATCGACGCTCGGCCATCCCTACTCGGACCTCGCCTACCAGTGCATGCAGTGGCGATTGCCAAATACGGCTGCCACCCGCGGACTGCTCGGACTGGCACGGGAGAGACTTGGCATCCCGAGCGAAGCGCAGTATGTGCGCAACTACTGCGAGCGCACGGGACGCGACGGGATCGAGCACTGGCCGTTCTACCTGGCCTTCAGCTTTTTCCGCCTGGCCGCCATCGTTCAGGGTGTGGTAAAGCGAGCGGTGGACGGCAACGCCTCGAACCCCGAGCAAGCGAACCACTTCAAGGCGATGGTGCCCACCCTCAGTAACATGGCGAAGGATATTGTCAGGCGCGGTGAATAGGCGGCGGTCACTCAGCTGCGATCACCTAGCCCCAGCAAAGGCACGAGGGCGCCTGTGACCACGCCTAGGGCCAACACGCAAGCCCCACCGAAGTAGGCCACCAGCACGACGAACTCGTTCATCGGCTTAACCCCCGCGAGGGCCAGCGACGCGCTGGCGAGTCCCACCAGTGCCGGGACGACGAGCAGCGACAACAGCAACAAGGGATGCCCGAACACGCCGTGACGTGCGGCCGCAGGACTGAGCCCGGCGGGTGTGGCGCTCGTCCACAGAGCAACCCCAACAAACAGCACCACCGCGCCGACGAGCGTACTCACGTGTTGCAACACCAGGTAACGGGGCCAGGCGTGGTCCGCGAAGACCGGTGCAGCAAACCAATCGCCCCAGTGGCTGCCAGCGCGGGGATGCGTGAACGAATCCCACCCAACGTGCGTTAGTAGCCCCACAACGAGACACAAGAGCACGGCCCATACCGGTTCACCTGTTGGCCATCCTCGACGCCACACATCGGCTTCTAGGCGACTCGTGATCCAGTGCGGTAACAAGCGTACGTACGCGGGGCGCACTACCCAGTGGTATAGCAGATACAGGCCGAGTCCGACCGCCACGCCCAAGGTCATGGCCCCCTCGATCGTGTGCAGATGCACCGCCAGGGTCCACGACTGCACGTAGTAACCCAGATCCGGCACCATCGCGCCGATCACCAAGGCGGAGAACGACGTTCGATGGCCAAGCATCCGCTGAAGCGGTATCACGGCAGCCACGTGGGAGACGGTGAAGGGCATGGGACACGAGTATACGTGCTTATCACAGCCCTACGCGGCGCCGATACAACTGATCAGGGCGTCCGCGCCCGCGCGGTGAGGTAGGCGCGAACCAAGGTCGCCGCATTGTGCGCAGCCAGCCCCATAAAGACGCGCATCTCGTTGCCCTTCGGTTCGCCGCCGGCCAGATCTGACACGGAGCGGAAGGCCACGAAGGGCACACCGTTGGCATAAGCCACCTGAGCGATTGCCGCGGTCTCCATCTC
This sequence comes from Pseudomonadota bacterium, assembly GCA_039193195.1. Taxonomy (NCBI): domain Bacteria; kingdom Pseudomonadati; phylum Pseudomonadota; species Pseudomonadota bacterium. The sequence goes on along the minus strand of JBCCWS010000053.1, from coordinate 17,240 downwards.
CACCACCTGTGCATCAAAGGTGCGCCGCAGATACTCGCGAAAGCGCGCGTTGTCGAGGAACACCGATCCGGTCACGCCGTTGCCGCCTAGGTGCACACGCGGATCGGCGCGAAGGCATGCACCGTCCGGTGTTAGGCACGCCTTCAACACCGCCGTATCGGCGACGCGCGTGGCAACGGCCAACAGGGCGGGATCCGCTTCGTACCAGAATCGCCTTCGGGCCTCGGCCGTGTCCACTGATGCGACGGGGATGCTACGCGGCGCCATGAACTCGAAGGGCGGATAGTCCGTGGCAATCCCCGGCGGCAAAGCGCTCGCCGCATTGGGCACCTCGCGCAGGTACACCATCTCGTCGTACTTGCCCCATCGCGCGGGAATCGCCACGTCACCGATGGCGAGGTCGACATCTAAGGAGCCGGCGATTCCGCTCACGACGATCTCAGCCACGGCAAGTCGATCGATGGCAAGCTGAGTCGTCATCGCGGCATTGACCGTGCTGATGCCAGTGCGGAACAAGACGACCGGCACCCCAGCGATCGATCCCCTTAGGAAAGACACCCCGTTGTGCTGGACCACCTCACCCGACACCACATGGGGAGCGAGGGCATCGAACTCAGGGCCGAAAGCCGTGGCGATTGCGACTAAGGGCGGCGTAGGCACGCGATCACTTGCCGTCGCCGCAGCGGCTTGGGTCGGGACGGGGAGGAGCAAGGGGGAGAGCGCCAGGCACGCCAGACCGATCACCGTGGCATCTTCAAGCAGGGCCGCCGGACGATCGCGTCCGAAGCGTTGCGCCAAACGCGCGCGCAGCTCGTAGGTGACGAAGGTGCCGACCACGGCGGCGGCCACGACGAGGGCCGTGATGATCATCCCTCCGTCCAAGTGGCTGGCGAGCGCTGCGCCGATCAACAAGGCCGCCACCGCGCGCGCCACAAGCGCCGCTGGGGATTTACGCGACGGGATCCCTGGCTGCTTGTCCGCTACCAGTTCCAGCAGCGCCAAGGCCGTGAGAATGACAGCGGGCGCCGTAGAGGTGAGAAACGACATGCTGGAGTCGGTCACTCGCACCACCCCCAGTGCGGCGGCCCAAGCGACGATCGCGGGCGCGGCGAAGGTGCGGGCACCGTTCAGAAATCCTAAGAGAAGCGCGCTCAACATGGGGCACAGGCGTCCTTGAGACATAAGGCGAGACTAACGTCCCACCTCGGGCCCTACATGTGCGCGAGAGGCGGGCTGGGTCTAAGTATCGGCGATACCGATGATGGCATATTGGCGCTTGCGGCAACGCTGCCGCCACCCCATCAGCAACGACTGAGAACCGATGCCCGCCGCGCCACCGATCCCCAACAACGATGCCGCCCGCGTCACCGCCCTGCACGAGCTCCAGCTGCTGGATACGCGCGCGGACGAGCGTTTCGACCGCGTCACCCGTATCGCGAGCGATCTGCTCGAAGCACCAATCACCTTAGTGAGCCTGGTCGATGACGATCGCCAGTGGTTTAAGTCGCGCCAAGGGCTTACGGTTACCGAGACGCCCCGCCCGGTCGCCTTTGCCGCCCACACGATCTGCCACAAGGGCCCCCTGGTCGTCCCCGACGTCTTGGCGGACGATCGCTTCGCGGACAACCCCTGGGTGAGCGGCACGCCGAAGGTACGTTTCTACGCCGGTGTGCCTCTGAAGACCGCCACCGGGATGCCCTTCGGCAGCCTCTGCGTGTACGACCATGCCCCGCGCAAGCTCGATCAGAATGCCATCGAGCGCCTGTTAGATCTCGGCGGAATTCTTGATCACGTCGTGCGCACCGATCGCGCTGCCATCGAGGATCCGATCACCTCCCTGCCCAACCAGCGCGGCTTCGAGCATACGGGCGAAGGGCTGCTTCGGCGCTGCGCGCGCCAGCGTCTGCCAGCGTCGATGGCGGTGCTGCAGGTGAAGGGCGCACGCGAGCTCAAGCGCGACTTCGGCAACGCCGCCTTCGAGCGCACCTTGCTCGGCTTTGCAGAGGCGATGCAGGAGGTCTTTCGCGAACGCGACCTGCTGGCCCACTTGGGCGGCGGACGCTTCGTCGCCCTCGTCGCCAACTGCACCGATGGCGAAGCCAGCCGCGCGTTGACTCGCCTTCGCATGAACCTACGCGCGCAACAGGGGCGGGCCGATGGCGCGCCAGTTGCCTTCGACTTCGGTGTCACTACCGTTCGTGCCGGTCAGCCACTGGCGCTCGATGCAATGATGCGCGCGGCGCAGCCCGCCAAGGCAGCCTGAGCGAGACAGGCCCGCTTAGCGCTGCTCCGTGACCGCGAGTCCGCGAACGGCCTGGGCGCGATTGCGGGAGCGCACGAGTTGCTCGCGGTACGCCAACGCCGCCGCCGCATGCTGCTGCTCCGCCAACAGCAGGTCGCCGAGAAACTGAGCGGCGGGATAGTCGACGAAGGGCGGGCCGTACGAGTAGGGCATCTCGCCTTCCCGCTCGCTTGCTGCCCGAGCGTGGGCCAGCATCGTCTCCTTGTCGCCGTCGAGGCGGGCTAGCATCGCACGCATCTGCAGCACCATCACCTCGAGACGGTCTAGGTAGAGCAAGTTCCATGGGGTGCGACGGTTCTGCGCCGTCAGCGCCGCCTCGAGCGATGCCTGTAGATCGAGGAAGGTGGCCAGGTGCTGTCCAACGTCGGGGAGTTCCTGGGCCGTCAGAGCCTTCACGTAGTGGTACAGCAACTGAGGATCGTAGGCCTCGCCAAGATCGAACTCCCACGCGGCCACCTTCGGATCACGACCGCCGATCTCGATCAGATAGCGTGCCCACATCTGCACCGTAGAGCCGAGCTGCGAACGGTCGGCATCGAGTTCGAGCACGTCCATATCCGCCCGCGACGCCTCCGGTAACTCACCGTAGGCGGCTTCGAGCAGGCGCCTGGCCTCGGTTGCCTTTCCCTCCTGGAGCAATCCGTAGAGCAACCAGAAGTTGTAATGACCCCAGCTTCGTGCCTGACGACCGCGTTCGCTGGCCATCGCGTTGGCCACGCGCGAGGCGTCCGTATTGGCGCTCACCACGTCGGACCACATCCCCAGAGCGGTGAAGATGTGCGAGGTCATGTGCAGGGAATGGCCAGCATCAGGTGCCATGATTGCAAGGGCGCGCGCCGCCTCCAGTCCCAGGGGGGCATGGATAGGATCGTCAACAGCATGGATCAGATAGTGTGCAGCGCCTGGGTGCTCACGGTTAGCGTAGAAGACCGCTTGCGAGATGGCGGCTGACTCCATGTACGCGGGGATATCGCGCACGCCAGCACCTTCGCCCATGAGGGCGAGGGCGTAGAAGAGCTGCACCTCATGATCCTGAGGGTAGCGAGCGGCCATTTGCGCCATCGCGCGCAGATATGCCGTATCGCGCTGTGCTTTGGCCCCTTCCCCGTACAGCACTTCGAGGCTGGCCAGAAAGTCGCGCTCCTTCTCGTTCTTTGCGCGGGCCGCGCGGGTCTCGGCAGAGTCCCCCAGGCGCGCCAGCACCTCCCGCGCTGCCTCACGGTTTTGTTGATCCCACAAGGGATGGTTGTAAACCATGGCCTCGCCCCAGTAGGCCATCACGAAGGACGGATCCGCTCGCTGTGCTTGCTCAAAGTGCGTCTTGGCAAAGTCGTACTCGAACAAGTGCAGCAGCAGCATGCCGCGAATGAACGCGTCTTGGGCCGCCTTGGAGTCCGTGCTAGTCGGAAAGTCGATCTTCCCTAGCACTCGCGTAGGTGTCGGGGCGAGCTCGTGGTCATCCCCGTGTGCCTGGGCGCTGCTCGGTGCGCCGGGGATTGCGCCCGCTAACAAGCAGAACAGAGAGATGTATTTCAGCGATCGGAGCCAACGTCGCATAGGGAACGGTCCTCGGCAAGGGTGGGCGCACGGCCGCAGCATACCGCCGCTTCGTCGATAACGCCCACCTCTCGCGGCACGCCGAAGCCCGAAGCCCAGCTTGAGCGCTTTCGCCAGCGTGCTCTAGACTCCTCCCGATGCTCCCGCGCAAACTCCTCGCCACAGCCCCAATCCCGGATACGAACAAGCAGTTGCATCTGTATCAGTCCGGCGATCTGTTCTCGATCAAAGTCCTCGGCCTCGGCGACCTAATGACCACCCGCATGCACGGCTCCGAACGGGCCTTAGCGGAGCTCGCCACCGCCCACCTCGCCAAGACCCCAACGCCGCGCTTGCTCGTGGGCGGCCTAGGCATCGGATTCACCCTCCGAGCCGCCCTGGACACGTTGGGGGAATGCGCGCAAGTCGTCGTCGCCGAGCTGGTGCCCGAGGTCGTCGACTGGAACCGCGAGTGGATCGGAGCACCGGCCGGTCACCCGCTCGAGGATCCCCGCACTAGCGTCTTCATCGGCGATGTGGCCAAGCAGCTGCGGCGTCCGGGGAGCGGCTTCGACGCCATCATGCTCGACGTGGATAACGGGCCCGAAGGCTGGGTCCGCTCGGACAACGATTGGCTCTACTCCCTGGAAGGGCTGGGCTCGGCGCGCGCTGCCCTGCGCAGAGGCGGCGTGCTTGCCATCTGGTCTGCCGGACCGGACCGCGAGTTCGTCCAACGCCTGCGCAAGAGTGGCTATCGCGTACAAGAGCACAAGGTGAGTCCTCACCGTCAAGGCAAGGGGGGCTACCACCACATCTGGTTGGCGTCCTGAAACAACCACATCGCTGTGCTCTGGGACTGGGGTACACTGCCGGCCCTGCGCAGCGACGCAGCCACGAAATGCCAATGAACATCCTCGAACTGAGCGCCCTGCTCCTAACGCTGGCGGCGACTTTCGCCTACCTGAACCATCGCGTGGTCGGTCTGCCGATGACCATCGGCGTGATGCTCCTCGCCATGTGCACCTCCCTTATCCTGGTGCTCGCCGGCAACTTCGGCCTTCAGGCCCAGCTCGGCGAGGCACGCGACATCGTGCGCGGCATCGACTTCGACCAGGCGCTGATGGACGGCATGCTGAGCTTCCTGCTGTTCGCCGGCGCCCTGCACGTGAAGCTCGAGGAACTGGCCCGCTACCGCTGGTTGGTGGGGATCCTGGCGAGCCTCGGGGTGGTCTTCACCACGTTCGTGGTGGGCACGGGCGCGTGGTTGCTCTTCGGCCTGCTCGGCATCGAGCTGCCCTGGATATACGGCCTGCTCTTCGGCGCCCTGATCGCACCGACCGATCCCGTCGCGGTGCTAGCGGTGCTCAAATCCGCCGGCGTCTCCAAAGCGATCGAGACCAAGATCGCGGGTGAGAGCCTATTCAACGACGGTGTCGCGGTGGTTGTCTTCATCGCCGTCAGCGGCATCGCCGTGCAGGGCGATGAGGCGAGCGCTCTGCACATCGCGGAGCTCTTCGTGCACGAAGCGCTGGGCGGCGCCGCGCTCGGCCTTGCCCTCGGCTGGGTCGTCTACCGCTTGCTCGCCCCCATCGACAACTACCAGGTGGAGATCCTGCTCACCCTAGCCCTTGTGGCTGGTGGCTACACGCTCGCTCACTCCCTTCACCTATCGGGCCCAATCGCTATGGTGGTGGCTGGCTTGCTGATCGGCAATCGCGGGCGCGCCTTCGCCATGTCCGAGCAGACCCGACTGCGCCTGGACGATTTCTGGGAGCTTATCGACGAAATACTGAACGCCGTGCTGTTCCTGATCATCGGCTTGGAGGTGCTAGCGATCACCTTCGGCGGGCGCGAGCTGGCCGCTGGCGTGCTGGTCATTCCACTGGTGCTCATCGCGCGCTGGCTCAGCGTACTCGGGCCCGTGCAGCTCCTGCGAGCCCGTCAGGAGTTCCCGCCGAACGTGGTGCGAATGATGACCTGGGGAGGCATCCGCGGCGGCATCTCGGTGGCCCTGGCACTCTCCCTTCCGCCAAGTGCCGAGCGCGAAATCCTGGTGGCAGTAGCCTACTGCGTCGTGGTGTTCTCCATCCTGGTGCAGGGAACGACGATGAAGCGTCTCGCAGAGGCCACCCGCGAGGCGTAAGAGCGCCTCGCACGGCTCGCACGATCGAGTCGACGTCCTGACCCTTGGCCCGCATAGAAATCCCCTAGGTAGCCGGCGAGCGGTATTGCCACGGGATGCGTACGTCGGCGCGATCTGGCATCGTGAGCTAGTGCTGATCGTCGAGGCTTGCTGCTCATGTCCCCTGGTGTCCGCCTGCTTGTCGCCGCCCTCGGCGGGCTTACCGTCGGCGCCATCCTTAGCGGCCCGTTGACGCACAGACTCCAGCGCACCGACCCCGCGCTTGCGGCCCCTTCGGCCGCAGGCCAACACGAGGCGACCCCATTCCGGCAAACGCCCACTGATGCGACGCGCAAAGCGTTGCCGCCAGATCTCGCGTCAGCCCTCGCCGCCAGCACTCCCTTCGGCCGAGACCTCGCGCTACACCAACTCGCGGCGCAAAGCGCCCCTCGCTCGCTGCGCAGCGGCATCGAACGGATGGCGGGCACCGGGCAGAGCGCCGGCGGCCGGGGCGCGGCGGCAGGCATCTTCCTACAGCGGCTCACGGAGCTCTCACCGCAGGAAGCACTCGGCCAAATCAACCAGGCAGCCACCGTGGATGCGGACTACTTCACGCGCATCGTGTTCGGCACCTGGGCCGAGGTGGACCTGACGGCAGCCATCGAAGGCGTACGCCAGCTACAGTCCTCGCCGATGCGTCAAGTGGCCGGCGATACGATTGTCGAGGTGTGGGGTGCTCTAGATCCCTCGCGGGTGGACTGGATCATCTCCCGCCTACCCGCAACCTACCAAGCTAAATCGGCACGCCGACGACTTCTCGCGCGCGACGTGGCCACGGACCCAGCCGCAACCCTGGGCAAGGCCCTCGCCACCAGGGACCGCGTCACGCGCTGGAAGCAGGTCGCGACGATCGCACGCCTGTGGGCGGACACGGATCCTTACGCCGCCCTCGCCCAAGCAGCGCTGATCGAAGACGCCAACGCCCGCCTCGCCTTCGAGCGGGCAGTGACCGACCGCTGGGCCCAACGCGATCCGCGCGCCGCCATCGCTCAAATCGCTCAACGGCGGCGCAGCTCCGAGCGTGGACAGCAGCTGATGAAGATCCTGCGTTACCTAACGCCCGTCGACCCACAGGGTGCCCTGCGATGGGCCGAGGAGCTCGAATCCGTGCAGGGCCACTCGGGCTACACGCAGAATGTGTTGCGTGAGTTGGCGGAACACGACGCGCAGCTAGCCGCCGATCAGCTAGCGCGCCTGAACACCAGCGGATCGCGCCAACAGGTGGTCTCTAGCATCGCCATCGCCCTGGCTCGCCAGCAACCGGAGGGTGTGCTGGGCTGGATCAATTCCTTGGGCTCCTCATCCGAGCGCTCGATGGCCTTCAGCGCGGCCGTAAACACGCTCGCCCTGACTGATACCAGCGCGGCCATTACCATGCTGGAAGGCGCACCCACAGAGCGCATCCGTAACGAAGCGCTCGCATCAACTGTCAATCGCATCGCCGACCAACGCCCGGAGGAAGCGGCTGCGCTGCTCGCGCTGCTGCCAGAGGGTTCTCAGCAGCACACGAACGCCCTGCAGAATCTCGCCAGCCTCTGGGCCCGCTCAGACCCCTACGCCGCCCTCGCCTGGGCGGAGCGCCTGCCGGAGGCTCAGCGCGCGCAAGCCCTGCCGCAGACCATCGGCATGTTGGCTCAGGAAGACCTGATGGCCGCCGCAAACCTCGTGCCGACCCTGGACGGCCCAACGCGACGCCAGGCTCTGAACGAGGTGGCCACCCGCTACGGCGCGAAGCAGCCCGCCGCTGCCCTGAGTTGGGTTCAGGGTTTCGCTGGAGAGCCCGGCTACGACGAGTCCCTATCCGGCGTGTTGAACAACTGGGTGCAGACCGATCCGCGTAGCGCCATGTTGGCTCTGGACCGTATCGAGGCGTCGCAAACCGCAAAGCTCGCCCCGCAACTCATGGGTCAGTGGGCGCGCTCGGCCCCCCCGGCGGCCTCACGCTGGGTGAACCGCCTACCAGACACTGCTCGGTCGGGCTCGGCGCGCGCAGTCGCTAGCGCTTGGGCCCAATCAGACGTACAGCAAGCGATCTCCTGGGCGACGGACCTCAGCCGGGACTCCGGCCGGGATCAGGCCATCGGTGCTGCTCTGCAGGTGGGTATGAGCCTGCAGCCTGACTTCGTCAACGAGGCGATCGATTGGCTGCGCGAGATCGAAGACCCGGCCCAACGCGAAAGCACCACCACAAACATTATTCGTAGGTTGGCGCGCCAAGACCCGACGTCGGCCCGAGCGCAGCTGGAGCGAGTCAACCTGTCGCCGGAGCGGCGCAACCAGCTGATCAATCAAATCGAAGCCTACGAGCGTCGCCGCGGGGGGTAGCGCCCTCATGCGGCGCCGTGTCGGCCGGTGTGGGCCTGACACTGGCAAAAAGGTTGAGCGAGAGGCGACCGGTGGAGAAGTCCTGCGTCAGAAGGTCCGGTCGGGTGATATGCCCCGAGTGAGGGTATTCGCCGTCGTAGAACACGAAGCGGTTCCACTTCGCCGGCACCACCTCCATGAGCTCGGCAATGTCGTTGCTTTGTGTCATGTAACGGGGCGCCTCACGATAGTAGGCCGAGTTTGCCTGCAGGTAGCGGTGCGCCGCCTGCGGATCCCGTAGCTCCCTCGCCATCGCCTCGAAGGCAATCGCCTGTCGCTTCCAACGGTAGAAGGCCGTGCCGCCAAGCGCCGCGTTATCGAACAGGTAAACTAAGCCTGCAAAGGTACGTCGATCTTGCGCATGGCGCGGATCGATGTGGCAGATGCGCTGGAAGTTCGACAGCTGCTCCGGACGAAGCGTCACCATGGACAGCCCGGCCGTAAGCTTGATGGCGCTGCGGTGGAAGGGAAAGTGACGCGAGAGTTGGCTGCGAATGAAGCGTTGGATCTGCTCCATGCACGGCGCTCCAACCACGCGTCCCGGCCCGGGGTAGGTGTGAGGGCGGATACGAAACTCGCTGGCGTGCGCTTGCGAGTAGCGCACCAAGGAAGCTGGGTCCGCGAGAAATTCATCGACGATTGCACAGCGTCGGCCGTCACCGATCTCTAGAATCTCGATCTTGGCTAGTGGGTTAACCGCAATCGTGACCGGATCCGCGCCCCCACGCGGCACGCTCGCCATCAGGCGCGGACCTTCGTGCTCTCGCGGAGCACGCTCAGGTTTTCTCGATGCTCGCGAAAGTTGAGGGCACAACCGCGAAGCATGTGGGCCACGCCGGCCTCCCGATAGAGATCGTTGGCGTCGGGCTGTTCCTTGGAGAGCTCAGGATAGGCACCGTAGCCCGATAGGAGGCAATGCCACGACAGGCTGCCGAAGTGAGATTCGAGCTTCTGGCGCTGCACTTCCTGCGTGAGATCGCCTCGGCGGTACCACACATCGAGCAGCTGACGGAGGGACTTGGAGAGCACCATGTTGTCACGATTGTCACGCCAGTAGGCGGAGTCCTCGCGGGTGTTCAACTTGTAGTGAGCCACGATGTAATCGCGCACGCGCTCGAAGCGCTGGTGGACAAGGCGATTGAACGCATCACGGTCCTCACGCTCGAAGGCCCCCTTCTTGAAGTGGTGAATAAACAGCTCCACGCTAATCTGCGTAAGCAGCAGGGCCGTGGCCTCGAGCGGCTCGATGAAGCCCTGGGAGAGTCCAAGGCTCAGGCAGTTGCGATACCAATGGTGTTCGCGCTGCCCCACGCGCATCCGCAGATGTCGCGCCTCCTCCGAGCTTTCCGTCAACCCCAAGAAATCGCGTAGCTCGCGTTCCGCCGCATCGGAATCCAGGTAGCGAGAGCTGTAGACGTAGCCATTTCCGAAGCGGTGCGTAAGCGGGATACGCCAGCACCAACCGTTGGACAGGGCGACTGAGACGGTCTCCACCGGCAATGCCCTCTCCTCCACCGGCGTCGGCAACACCACCGCCGCGTCGTTGAAGAGGTTGTCAGCGAAACTCTCAAAACGTACACCCAAGGTCTTCTCGATCAGCACTGAGGCAAAGCCCGAGCAATCGACGAAGAAATCCGCCTCGATGCGCTCCTCGCCCTCCGCGATAAGGGCGGCGAGATCTCCGGCGTCATCCTGTTCCACGGACACAACGCGCCGTTGCAGGTGCTGTACGCCACGGCCTACGGCAGTCTGCGCCAGGAAAGCGCCCAGCTTGCCGGCGTCGAAGTGATAGCCGTAGTCCATGACAAACGGGAAGGTCTGCGCTGCTTGGGGCCCCTTGCGTGCCTGGGCCAATACGCCGTTCAGAAAGAAGTCGCCCGGATCGGTGTGGACATCAAGGCCGAAGCGACGGCGGCGACAGTTGCCCATGAAGGTGTTCTGGGAGAGCGTGTCAATCTGCGAGACGAAGGGATGGGCGTAGCGGGCAAGGCCAGACTTCGGGCTCCACCCCTCGAAGGCGATGCTCACCTTGTAGGTGGCGTTGCACCGGGGCATCCACTGCGCCTCCGGCACGTCGATCATCTCGAAGAAACGCTTGAGGGTGGGGGTGGACCCCTCCCCAACCCCCACGGTGCCAATCTGCGGCGACTCGACGAGACTGACCCGTACTTCGTGCGACGGCCACGCCCGGGCGAAGAGGTTGGCGGCCATCCATCCCGCCGTGCCTCCTCCCAGGATAACAATACGCTTAGGCTTCACGGTGGCCCCACCGCGCTAGGTATTCGCCGCACAGAACATATCGAGGAAACCGTCGTGGCTAGGCATGCGAGCCAGGGGCTCGCGCTTGACCCGCGCCATGGTGGTCATCTTCTCGCGCAGCTGGGCGTCGGTGAGCGAGCCAGCCAGGGGATGGAAGTCCTGCGGCATGACCCCTTGGCCTAACAATACCTGCAGCCATGAGGGCTCCAGGAAGATATCCATATTGTCCGGGAACAAGGCGCCGCTCTCGCGAAACACGTCGATCTTCTCGCGCAGGCGGTGGGGCACCTCCATCTCCCGCAGATCACGCCAGAACTGCGTGTCGTGCCGGCCGTTTACATGGTAGTGGAGTATGATGAAGTCGCGGATGTACTCAAACTCGACCTGAGACTGGCGGTTGTACTCATCCACCATCGTAGGCAGCACTCCGGCGTGGGGGAACATCTTAACCAGGCGCACAATCGCCGACTGAATCAGGTAGATGCTGGTGGACTCAAGCGGCTCCAGGAACCCGCTCGAGAGCCCGATGGCCACCACATTGCGGTGCCATTGCTTGCGGGCGCGCCCGGTGCGGAAGCGAATCAGGCGCGGCTCATCCTCGAGCGCTTCGCTATCGAGGTTGCCCATCAGCAGCGCTGCGGCCTCGTCGTCGCTGTAGTGGCGACTGCTGTAGACCAGGCCGTTGCCATTACGATGCTGCAGCGGAATTCGCCATTGCCAGCCGGCGCCGTGGGCAATGGAGCGAGTGTACGGGGCTGTCTCCTGGAAGCGCTTCGACGGCACGGCGAGGGCACGGTCGCAAGGTAGCCAGTGCCCCCAGTCCTCGAAGCCCACACCCAAGTGTTGCTGAATCAGCAAGCCACGGCCGCCGGAGCAATCGATGAAGAAATCACCGTCCACCTGTTTGCCGTTGTCCAGGTGCAGGCGGTTGACGTGGCCGTTCTCGGGATCGAGATCGACCGCGCGGATCAACCCTTCCGTGCGCGTGACGCCCCGCCCCTCGCTGTAGCGGCGCAGGTACTGGCCGTAGAGAGACGAATCGAAATGATAGGCGTAGGGCAGCTCGAACATGGCGTCGCTGACCTGCAGCTTGGCGAACTTACCCGCCTCACAGCAAAGATAGTTGAGATCGTAGTCCCAGAGGTTGCTGTGTTGCCCCGCCTTCTCTGCGCGCGTCCAGAAATGGTGGAAGTGGCAGAAGGCTTGGCTGCGCCCAGGGGCGCCGAAGGTGTGGTAGTACTGCTCACCTGGCACTCGCCAATTTTCAAAGCGGATAGCGAGCTTGATGCTGGCCTTGGTCTCGCGCAGGAACTCCGCCTCGTCGAGGCCAAGCACCGCATTGACATGCTGAATAGGCGGAATCGTCGCCTCGCCGACACCGATGATGCCAATCGCGTCGGACTCGACCAGCTCGACCTCCACCTGCTGCCCCAGCACGCGGCTGAACAACGCCGCGGACATCCAGCCGGCCGTGCCACCGCCGACGATGACTACCTTCTTCGTTAGCTTTCCCATGAGCTACTCCCTTGCCGCATACGACCGCCGTGTCGCGTACACGTGGCCGGCACTCATGAACGGCGCGGCGTATTTTTCCTGAGCAGTATGGCACGACGCCCGAGCGCGAGGCGCCCGGGCGTCGTGTTCACCGACTCTTGTGCTCGAGTACTACCGGAACTGGTAATTCACGCGCAAGAGATAGGTCGCCCCAAAGGTCTGGAATTGCAGCACCTCACGCGTGTCGTCGTTAGTGAGGGTGGTGACCTCGTTGGTGAGGTTCTGCCCCTGCAAGGCTACACGCAGACCGGACAGACGATCGAAACCGCCGGCTCCGAAGTCGTATGCAATCTGCGCGTCCCACAGCTCAGCACCTTGGTCCGTCAGGGGGGTCAGGGCCAGGCTCAAGCCGCGGGCCTCCGTTAGAAAATCCGTTCGCCGACGGCCAGAGACGCGGATCTCGAAGCCCGCCTTCTCGTAAAAGGCCGTCAGCTGGTAGTTCTCATCGGAGAGTCCGGGGACTCGCCCACCGTCTTCCAGTCCGCCGCTGGCAATCGCGACGCCGAGGGCAACACCGAAGCCATCCAACGCCTCGTGGAAGATGTGGAAGGGCACGTTCGCTTGGAACTCGTAGCCGCGCACATCGCCCTCGAGACCGTCCTCACGGAAGGTGACCACGCCGTCGAAGGTGGCGGGGGTGATGATGTTGCCGTCATCATCCGTGGCCTGGTGGTAGCCCGGGATGAAGAACTGACTGAAGTCCGCGAGGAAGGCGCCGTTGCGATGCCAGTTGAGGAGGTCCTTGTAGAAGAACCCAACCGAGAGGAAGCCGTCGTCGGCGAAGTACCACTCGTAGGCCAGATCGACGTTGTTAGCCTCGAGCGGACGTAGGGCTGGGTTGCCGGCGTTACCGCTCCAGGGGCCGCCGGCGGGGTCGGTCGCGGCGACATTGGACGCATTGAAGTTGAACGACACCGTCGTGTTGGGCCGCATGTCGTCCATGCGCGGGCGGCTCAGGGTCTTCGACGCGGCCAGACGCACCTTGTGACCGTTGTTGAAGTCGAAGTTCAAGTTGAAGCTCGGCAGGACATCCGTGTAGTCGTCACCGCCCTCTACGGGTGTGGCCTGTACGAACAGATCCGGGCCCGTCTGAGTAGAGAAGCCCGTTGCCTGTTGATCCGTGTTCACCACCTGCACACCGGCGTTACCGCTGATGCCGAAGGCGGCGAAGTCATGGCGGAAGTCGAGCTGAGTGTAGAACTGCAGCAGCTCCTCGTTCACCGTGTAAGTGTCACCAAGGCGGCCCGTCTCCAAGGCAGAGGCGTCCGTCAGCGTGTAGAAGCCGCTGTCGAACAGGGCTAGAGCATCGTAGGCCACCACCCCGGGGATGCCGATGAAACTCAGGTCCGTCGCGCCCGCGCGCACGTCCTCGGGGATCAACGCATCCTCGGGGAAGGTAGGTGCGGTCAGGAAGAAGCCGTCGTTGTCCTTCGACTTGCTGCGGTCGGAGTAGCGCAAACCGAAGCCCAAGCGATCCACGAAGGCGCCCTCGAAGTAGCGCTGACCGTTGAAGGCGATCGCCGTCAGGTCCTCATCGAAGATCGGCTCATTGACGAAACCGTCCTGCGCCTGGGAAGGACCGATGTCGGGGAACACATCGTTGGGCGCGAAGGCATCGACCGGCGCCAGGGCACCACCCCAGGACTGAGGACCGGCTAAGCGGATCATGTTGAAGTCCGTGAGGTCCACACTCTCGCCGCTGTAGACCGTGCCGTCGGGACCGGACTGGAAGCTGCGCACCGTGGGATCGCCCTGCGTGTCCAGGCCAGCGCGGCCCACGCCCGAGTAACTCTCGATGTTGGTGATGCGCTTCTCGGTCTCGCCGTAGGACGCGTCAACGCCCAGCACCCAGTTGTCGTTCGGGCGGAACTCGAGGTTGGCGCCGAAGGTGGTGAGCTCTCCGCGGGTCCGCTCCGCGTCGTTACGGATAACAGAGAGGAAACCGCCGTCGATATCACCGCTGGTGACGAAGCCGTTTTCGACGCCGGTGATCGTGTAGTCGCCGGTGCCCCAAACAGCGCCGCCTTCCTCCACGCCGCGGAAGACTTCGTCCTCCTGAAAATCAATGTAAAGAGCATCGAAAGTTGCAGTGACTTTCTCCGACGGCTCGAACTGAAGGACGGCCGTGGCGGCGGTCCGTTCGAGGCTCGCTGAGCGCGCGAAGGAGTCATGTCCGCCCACCACCGTCTCATCGCCCGTGAGACTGACGCCGTCGCCGGCGTTGGCCGGATCCACAGTGGGGTAGCCCCAACCGCGGAAGTGTTCTTCCTGACTCGGCGACTCCGTATGAGTCACGGCGAAGGCAAGGCCCACCGTGTCGTCGGCGAAGCGATCGGAAAAGCCGAGGGCGAGCCGGTAGCCGTTGTCATCGAAGTCCGGGTTGGCAGATGACTGACCGTTCTGCTCGTATGACAGGTTGGTCGTCAGGTACGACGCTGCCTCGAGCGGCTTGGTCGTACGCAGGTCGACCACGCCGCCGATCCCCTGCACGTACAGGCTCGACTCCATGGACTTGTAGATCAGTGCACCGCTCAGGATCTCCGACGGGTACAGATCAAACTCAACACCGCGATTGTCGCCAATACCAAGCAATTCTCGCCCGTTGAGCGTCGTGCCCACGTAATCCTCTCGGAACCCGCGCACGGAGATGCCGGAGGTGCGCCCGTTACGACGCTCACCTGCTAGACCCGTAAGGCGCGCCAACGATTCCGCGATACTTGTATCGGGTAACTGACCGATGTCGTCGACTGTGAGCGCCTCGACGATAGTGGTGCTGTCCTGCTTCAAGGACTGGGCACGCATCAGGCGTCCCCGGGTGCCCGTCACCAGCACCTCTTCCATCATCGAATCGTCTTGCGCGCCGCTGGCGCTGCTGTCCTGAGCCATGGCCGCCGGCGCGATCATCGCGCCGCCGTACAGCGCGGCTGCAACGGCCAACGACAAGGACAGTGTTGCTCCCTGACCTTCCATACTCTTCCCCCTAAGCCTGGCGGCTACCATGTCTTCCCCCCCACGGGTATTCTTTGGATTATCTTCCAATCGATGCTAACGCGATCCGTCGATACAAAAACGTGAAAACGTATGCAAACGGTTGTGCACCGCGGCGCACGGAGAAAGCGCGCTAGGCGGGGCAGTGCCGTCGATTCGCCGCGGGTCCGATGGAGCAGTGAGGGGATGCCTTGAGCAGCAGGGTGCACAAGACGACATCGCTGGATATCGCCCACGCCGCGGGCGTCTCCCAGGCCACGGTCTCGCGCGCACTCCGCGGCAGCCCGCTGGTGCGCCCGGAGACCCGTGAGCGCATCCTCCAGGCCGCCCAGGAGCTCAACTACAGCGTCGATCGAAACGCGGCTGGCCTTAGGACCGGGCGCAGCGGGACCCTCGCACTGCTGCTCTTCGAGGACCCGACGAGCGACGACTCGCAGATCAACCCCTTCTTCCTCTCGATGCTCGGCAGCATCACCCGGGCCGCGGCCGCCTGCAGCTACGACGTGCTGGTGTCCTTTCAGCAGCTCAACCACTTCACGCCCGCCTACGAGGCGAGCAATCGCGCCGACGGCATCATCCTGCTCGGCTATGGCGATTACCTGAACTATGGGGAGAAGCTGAAGGCGCTGGTGGACGCAGACGCCCACTTCATTATCTGGGGGCCACCGGTAGAGGGCCGCCCAGGCCATTCGCTGAGCTGCGACAACTACGACGGCGCCATGCAGGCCGTGCGCCACCTGGTGGCCCTCGGACGGCGTAGCATCGCCTTCATCGGGGGCGCGTCGCCGGGCAGTCCCGAGTTCCGCGATCGCTACCGGGGCTACCGCGCCGTGTTGGAAGAAGCCGGCATGAACCCGGACCCTCGCCTGTTCGAGGAGGCGATCAGCCAGGAGCGCGACGGCTACCACGCGGCGCAGCGCTTGCTCGCGAGCGGCGCCCACTTCGATGCGATTTTCGCCGCCAGTGATCTGATCGCCATCGGCGCCATGAGCGCCCTGCACGACGCCCGGATAGATGTACCGCAAGAGGTGAGCGTGATCGGCTTCGACGATCTGCCCGCCGCCGCCTACGTGTACCCCGGTCTCACCACCGTGCGCCAGGACACGGCCCAGGCGGGTGAGCGCCTCGTGCACAACCTGCTGAAGCTGATCGAGGGCGAGCCTACCCACAGCGCCCAGCTGCCCATGGAGCTGATCGTGCGCAAGTCCTGCGGTGCCTTGAAGCGTCGCTGAACGCCCCGTCCACACCCGACCACCTGTCGTCGACCGCCCCGGGTTTGCCGTCGACCCGCGACTTCGCGTAGCTTGTCGCGCTTCGACATTCCTCCGGGGAAGGAACCTTGACGAGAACTCTGGCCGCCCTGTTGGCGGCGGCAAGCTTGAGCGCCTGCGCAACGCTCACCTCACCTCCCGCCGCCCAGACCAGCGCGCCGCCAGAAACCGATCCCGTTCCACCATCCGCGTTGACCGCGGCCCCCTCCGCCGAGCCCGACTCACAGATCGTCGACGAGCCCGCCGCGGCCCCCGAGCCGGTGACCGTCGCCGCGGCGCCGCCGCCGCCCGCCACCTTGATGGATGAGATCCGCGGCGGGTTTCAGCTGGCTCATGCCACGGACGAAAAACGCGTCCAACAACACCTGGCCTGGCTCGAGCGCCACCCCACGTACCTGGAGCGCCTGCGCCCACGGGTCGAGCGCTACCTGGCGGGGATCTGCGACGACGTCCGCAAACGCCAGCTGCCCACCGAACTCTGCCTGCTGCCGATCATCGAGAGCGCCCTCGATCCCCTCGCATTCTCCCCGGGGGGCGCGGCGGGCCTGTGGCAGTTCATTCCCGCCACCGGCAAGCGCTACGGCCTGAAGATCGACTGGTGGGTGGACGAACGTCGCGATCCGATCGCCGCCACCGACGCCGCCCTCGACTACCTGCAAGCGCTGCATGAGCGCTTCGGCGATTGGACCTTGGCGGTGGCGGCTTACAACTGCGGTGAAGGTCGCGTCGCGCGTGCTGTACGCCGCGCCGGCCCGGACGCCGACTTCTTCGATCTCAAGCTGCC
>JBCCWS010000052.1 GCA_039193195.1 Pseudomonadota bacterium | reverse complement strand
CGCAGCCAATGGCATCGCCATTGGCAAGCGATGCAACGCCGCGATGGCGCCCGTGCTACTCGCTGAGCGTCACCTCATTTACCAAGCGGCCCACTAGGCACGAGGCTGGGTCTCCCCGAGGTGGCTGGCTGGCGATAGCTTCGAGCTGAGCGCCGATAAGCGAGCGCGCATGTACATGAGTCGGCGCTTGGCGGCGACGGGCTGTGCCCCCCGCTTCACGCTCCCGCAGCTCAGCGGTGCACCGTTGGGACGCTTGTGGTCGGGTACGCTTGCCCTGAATCGGGTGGACCTCCCGCCTGGTGCGCCGCCCGTGCGCTACAGCGCCACCCGCGGTGCCCGCTTCGTGGAGTGGACGTTGTAGCCCGATGAGTCGGTGATGGTGGACCTGCGCTACTTTGCGGGCATGGAGTCTACGGTCACCCTGTCGACGCTGTTCAGCCCGTGCTTCGGTACCCTACTGCTCGGGGGCTTCGCCCTCCCCCAGGTAAGGGGGCCAGGTCGCGTCGTGTCCTTGCCGACGGTCGGGTAGAGAAGGTGCTGCCCGCGGATGAGCACGCGAGCGTGCCGCCGGACCGCATCATCGCCATGCTGAGCTCCACGCGCTTCTCCATCGACAGCTACAGCAACTTCGCCGACATCTACCCGAGTCAGGCCTACGTCAAGCCCGAGGGCGGCGGTGCGATGCTCGTCAACGTGGATCAGCAAACCTCGGCCCGTGCGGGGCTCGCGCGTCTTCGCAGTTCGTTTTCTGTGGCCGTTCTAGGCATCAGCGGCCGCCGGTTCGCACCTTTGGCGCGCCTTAGGTGGCGAATTCTTGCAGTTGATCGCCTGAGTGGGCTGTCGGTGAATTGGCGCTTCGCGCTGGGTCGCGAATCGAGCGTGAGCCACGTGCCCGCCTGTTGTGGGCCTACAGTTCCGGCGTTTGCACGGTGCCTGCTTCGCAGCTAGCTTGCTCGCCGAGTCGGGCGTTGAGATTGCGACACAGCTGAGCGGCTTGGGCGCGATCGCCGCCGGCCTCCAGCAGTCGCGCCAGATGGCGAGTCGCCTCCGGGTCTAGGGGGTACTTCTCCAGCACGCGCCGATACCAAAGCTCCGCTTCCTCCCGGTGACCGAGCGAATCCTGTAGCTTACCGACGGCAACCCCTACTGCGCCTTGCCACGGTCCGACGCGTTGGGGTGCTTCGGCATAGTCACGCTCCATGGCCTCGAAGGCCTCCCCGAAGGTGACTGCCGCGGCCGCCGGTTCGCCGCGGATCAGAGAGACCTCCCCAAGGTTGATCATGCTCTCCCAGGCGTTGGGGTCCTGCGTGATCGCCCGACGGTAGGTGGCGGCCGCACCGTCTAGGTCGCCCTGAATGGCGTAGGTCAGGCCGAGGGCCTTCAGCACATCGGCATCGTTGGGGCTCAGGCGTGCGGCTCGTTCGGCCATCGCGGTTGCGCGGCGCAGGGTCTCCTGCGCTCGAGGCGTCTCGTGTAGCCCACGCGCTAGAGCTTCCTGCAGGGTGGATGCCTGCGCATCGGGAGAGCGCGAGGTAGCTGGCCAACGGATGACGCGTTGCACGAGGGCATTGGCCAATCCCGCATGGGCCGGGCCGTAGGTGGCATCGGCCGCCAGCGCACGTTCGTAGAGCACGATGGCCGCTTCGTTGTCCGCACGGGTGAAGCGCATGTAGCGATCGTCCGCGCGTGCGGTCAAAAGCGAGGTTTGGGATGGTGAGATTGGCGTCGGCCGGCGTCCGTGCTCGCGCCACGCCTGGCCGCCGGCGATCACCAGTAGCGCCAGGCCGAGTCCAGCGATCACCGTGGCCAAGCGCCGGGCGCTTGGCCACGCCGTCCTGTAGGGGTTCGTGCTGGCAGGGGATGTGACCGGCGCGATCAGGCGGTAGCCACGTTTAGGTAGCGTATCGATGAATTTGGGGGCCTTGGCAGAGTCGCCCAGGGCCCGACGCAGCTTGGAGACGGTCCGTGCCACCGTGTCCTCGCCGACCACCGCCTGGCCCCAGAGGTCCTGCTCGATCTGCGTACGCGACACTACCTCGCCCGCCTGCTCGACGAGCAGTAGCAACAGTTCCATGACGCGAGGTTCCAGGGTGATAGGGGCGTCGCTACCGTCGCGACGCAGTTGGCCCAGGGTTGGCTCGACCTGCCAGTGGCCGAGGCGAAAGGGCACTCGGGCTGAGCGCTGCATCCTAGTGAACCCCCCCGGTCAGGTTTTCGGGAGGAAAAAAGGCGCCGTAGAACATGGTCTTGGCCAGGCCTTCGGGGAGAATCAGCCGCCTGTTCAACGCACCTGGAGGCCTCTGCATGCACTCTTCTATCGCTCGCGTCTCGTCCCTACTCATTGCCAGCATGTCCCTCCTGGGTGGGTTCTGTTGGGGGCAGAAGGCTGAGGAGGACGCCACCTGGCAACGGCGCCTCGACGCGCAGTCCCTGCGCGAGGACTTCGAGCGGTTGTATCACGGCTTGCGTGGCGCCCATGCGGACCTGTACGTGCATCGGACAAAGGCCGAGTACGATGCGCGCTACGCGCAGATTCGCGACAGCCTTACCGAGCCCAAAACCCTGTTCGATGCCCAAGTGTTGTTCCAGCAGTTCGCTGCCTATGGCAACGTGGCGCACGCGCGCATCGAGTTTCCGAGCGAAGCCTACCAGGCATTCCTCGACAAGGGCGGTCGTCAGTTTCCTCTCTACCTGCGGATCCACGAGGGACGGGCCTACGTGGGTGAGAATCTCTCTGGCGTCGAAGGTATTCGCCTCGGTGATGAGGTGATGGCCCTGAACGGGGCGCCGATTGCGCGCTGGCTGCAGCGCACGGCGACGCACGTCTCAGCAGACACTCCGTACATCGCTCACTCGTTCCTCGAGTTCACCTTTGCGCGCTACCTGTGGTTGGAGCTCGGCCAACAGCAGCAGTTCTTCCTCACCCTGCGCGCAAAGCCAGGTGAGTCCTACACGGTACGGGTGCCGGCGCGCACGCGGGAGGCTATGCGCCAGGCGAGCCGCGAGCAGCCCGAGCGTTTCGCCCTGCAGAGCAACGAGCGCACGGCGCGCATGCTCGGCGACGGCGTGGCCTATCTGCGCCCGGGCCCCTTCTACAACGCGGAGAATCCGAACGCGATGTGGGACAACGGCGCCTACCTGGCGTTCATCGACGGTGCCTTCGAGCAATTCCTCGCTGCTGACGCTGAGCGCCTCATCATCGACCTGCGCGACAACCCCGGCGGCGATAGCTCTTTCAGCGATCCCATGCTCGCCTGGATTGCCGATCGCCCCTTTCGCTTCTGCTCGGCGTTTCTGATTCGCTCGAGTGACGAAGCTGCGGCGTCCAACCAGGCTCGCCTCGATGCCAGCCCGGATGCCACCGCCGGCGTCTCCGCTAGGTTTGCCCGGGACTACGCCAAGACGCCGCGCGGTGAGCGCTTCGCCTTTGAGATTCCTTGGGCGAATCCGCGCGAGGGCGCGCGTTTCGAGGGTGAGGTTGTGGTGCTGATCAACCGCCATTCCTACTCCAACGCGGTCAATGTGGCGGCGACGGTGCAGGACTATGGCTTTGCCGTGATCGCCGGTGAGAAGACCTCCGACATGGCGACCACCTACGGGGCGATGGAGCAGTTCACTCTGCCGCATACGGGACTGACCGTGGGCTTTCCTAAGGCCCACATCATTCGCCCGTCGGGAGACACCCGTGTCGACGGTGTCACGCCGGACTGGGAGATTCCTACGCCCATCGCGCCCACGGCCAGCGACGTCGTGCTGGAGCAGCTGCTCTCGAGGATGCGGCGCTAGTCGCTCAGCGTCTCGCGGCCTCGATTATCATTGGGGGATGAACGCATCCACTCCAATCGAGTTCGCGCCCATCGGCGTCATTCACTCTCCATTCCGCGAGAGGTTCGGGGTGCCGCGTCAGGCCGGGCTCGCCCCGGCCGCCCACG
The DNA here is from genome assembly GCA_039193195.1 of Pseudomonadota bacterium. Classification (NCBI taxonomy): domain Bacteria; kingdom Pseudomonadati; phylum Pseudomonadota; species Pseudomonadota bacterium. The sequence continues at coordinate 37,904 of JBCCWS010000052.1, read as the reverse complement.
CGCGCTTGGAGCTGCATCCACCGTACGATGAGGAGGCGACGGTGGCCGGGCTCGAGGCCTTCTCCCACCTCTGGCTGATCTTCCACTTTCACCAGAGCGCGGACCGGGGCTGGCGCCCGACCGTACGCCCGCCGCGCCTAGGAGGGAACGAGCGGGTTGGGGTGTTCGCCAGTCGCTCGCCGCTGCGACCGAACGCGGTGGGCCTGTCCGCCGTAGCGTTGCTCGGCATCGAACGCGAAGGCGGGCGCCTAGGTCTACGTATCGGTGGTATCGATCTCGTCGACGGCACGCCAGTGTTCGATATCAAGCCCTACCTGACCTATGCGGACAGCTTGCCCCAGGCCTTTTCGGGCTTCGCCGACGAGGCGCCGTCGGCCAAGTTCACGATACGCTTTCGCGAGGAGGCGAAGGCGGCCCTCGCCGCTCGGCGCGAATCCTTCCCTCAGCTGCAGCAGTTGATCGAGCAGGTCTTGCAGGCGGATCCTCGACCGGCCTATCGCGGGGCCGCGCCGCAGGCGCGCCGCTACGGCATGCGCCTGCTGGACTTCGATCTGCATTGGCGGGTCGAAGGGGAGGTCGTGGTGGTGGATGCGCTGGTGGAGGGAGATACTGCGCAGTCATCATAATCTATCGTTGCCTGGAGAATATGTAAGGCTAAGGTAAGTGTTGGTAGAGTGCGAGACCTACGGCTGGAGACCGCACCATGCACATTTTGATCGGACTGCTCAGTAGCCTTGTGACCATTCTCTGGTTGCTCGACCGCCTAGGGATCGATCTCGGTGGACTGAACCCCTGGGCTTGGCGCCGCCGCCGCAACTGGTGCAAGAAGTACACGGCCAGCCCCGTGTTCGCGATCGACAGTCCGATGCAAACCACCGCACTTACTCGTGGTCGCCACTGCGAAGACCGACGGCGAAGTGAGCGCGGAGGAGAAGCGGGCGATTCAGGCGATTCAGGCGATGTTCGAGTCCACCTTCCAACTCTCGCCGAAGGACGCGTCGGGCGTGTTTCTGGCCAGTACGCACCTGCTTGGCACTGGTGAGCAAGTGCGCGCGCAGCTCAAACGGGTGGTCGAACCCAGCCGCGAGAAGTTCACCGAGGAGCAGGCGCGCTCGGCCGTGGAGTTGCTTGAGCAGATCGCGGCCCTGGGTGGCGATGCGAGCGAGCTGCAGCGCGAGTTCGTCGGCGAAGCGGCAGCGCTGCTGGTGCAGGAGGCCCAGGCGCCCGGCGCATGGCAGTGAGGTGCGTCTAGGGGGCGAATCGCTACGGGTAGCGATGGCGCAGTCTGGTCCGCGCTGCGGCCCCGCTTCCTGCGTTAGCGCAGCGAAGGGCGCAACTTCGGCTATCCTTCCCCGCGTAGCGTTGTTCTGCAGCCTTTCGCTGGCAGGAGCAGCTGGCGGCTGGCCCCCCGAAGGCGCCTTCGTCCCGGCGTGCGCTAAAGCCAGGCCCGGAACGGCCGACTGAGATGCTTACCATGCGAATTCAACACCTTATGGGCAGCGCCAGCGTGCTGGCTATGTTCGCGATCACGGCGGCTTGCAGCCCGGGCGCGGACCACGCGCCGGCGCCCAGCGCTGCCGAGGGAGCCGATGCTATGACGGGCGAAGTCGCCGACAACCCCTTCTACACCCCCAGTCCGCTCTACCTGCTGTACCCGCCGTTCGATGCGATTCGTAACGAGCACTACATGCCGGCCTTCAAGCGCGGCATGGCGGAGCACCTGGAGGAGATCGCCGCCATTACCTCCCAGGAGGCGCCGGCCACCTTCGACAATACGATCGTGCCCCTAGAGCGTGCCGGGCAATTGCTCGATCGCGTGAGTACCGTGTTCTTCTCCCTCAATTCCGCGCACACCAATGACGGCATGCGGGAGATCGAAGAGCAGGTGGCGCCGCTGTTGTCCGAGCATTCGGATGAGATTCTCCTGAACGGCGAGCTCTTCGACCGCGTGCGCGCGGTGTACGCGCAGCGCGAGGCTGAGGATCTACCGCCCGAGGCGTTGCGCCTGGTGGAGGAAAGCTACCGCGACTTCGTGCGCGCGGGCGCGCCCCTCGACGACGGGCAGAAGGCGCGTCTACGCGAGATCAACACGCAGATCGCCGAGACCCAGACGGCCTTCCGCCAGAATGTCATGGAGGAGGTGAACGCGCTAGCCTTGGTGGTCGACAGTGCCGACGAACTCGCTGGCCTCACGGATGCCCAGGTGCAAGCGGCGGCCGGTGACGCGGCCAAGCGCGGCCTCGAGGGCAAGTACGTCATCCCGCTGCTGAATACGACGCAGCAGCCCACGGTGGCAGAACTTGACAATCGAGATCTGCGCGAGCGCATGACCAAGATTTCCATGTCGCGCGGCCATCGCGGAACTGAGTTTGACAACACCGAAGAGTTGGCCAAGGTGGCGCGACTTCGCGCCGAGCGCGCCCAGCTCCTTGGCTACGACTCGCACGCGGCCTACGTGCTCGATGATCAGACCGCCAAGACCGTCGAAGCCGTCAATCAGCGCCTCGCCCAGCTCATCGCGCCGGCCGTGGTGAACGCGCGTGCTGAGGCCGCGGACCTGCAGGCCATGATCGACGCGCAGGGCGGTGACTTCGAACTGTCCGCGTGGGACTGGGATTACTACGCTGATAAGGTGCGCGCCGAGCGCTACGCCTTCGACGCCTCCCAGCTGCGTCCCTACTTGGAGCTCGACAGCGTGCTTCGAAACGGCGTGTTCTTCGCCGCGGAGAAAGTCTTCGGCCTCACCTTCGAAGAGCGCACAGATCTTCCCGTCTACCACGAGACCGTACGCGTCTTCGAGGTGTTCGAAGAGGACGGTAACACCCTCGGCCTGTTCATCTTCGATCCCTACGCCCGCGCCAGCAAGCGCGGCGGCGCGTGGATGAACGCCTACGTTTCTCAAAGTCACATGCTCGGTACGCTCGCCGTCGTCGCCAATCACCTGAACGTGACGCGTCCGCCCGAGGATCAGCCGACGCTGCTCACCTTCGATGAGGTTGTCACCGCGTTCCACGAGTTCGGTCACGCCCTGCACGGCCTTTTCTCGAGCGTGACCTTCCCGAGCTTCTCCGGCACCGCCGTGCCGCGGGACTTCGTGGAGTACCCCTCACAGGTGAACGAGATGTGGGCCACCTGGCCCGAGGTGCTGAGCAATTACGCACGCCACTACGAGACCGGGGAGCCGATGCCCACCGAACTGCTGGATAAGGTGCTTGCGGCGTCGACCTTCAACCAAGGCTACGCGACCACCGAGTATCTGGCCGCCTCGCTCATCGATCAGGCCCTGCACCAACTCACCCCAGAGCAGGTACCCGCACCGCAAGACCTGATGGCTTTCGAAGCCAAGGCCCTGACGGATGCTGGCGCGGACTTCGAGCCCGTGCCCCCGCGGTATCGTTACCCGTACTTCTCCCACATCATCGGCGGGTACTCCGCTGGCTACTACTCCTACATTTGGGCCGAGGTGCTCGATGCGGACACGGTGGAGTGGTTCAAGGAGAACGGCGGCATGAACCGTGAGAACGGTGATCTTTTCCGCAAGGCGGTGCTCTCGCGCGGTGGGTCTAGGGAAGCGATGGCCCTGTTCCGCGATTTCCGCGGCCGCGATCCCGACACACAGCCGCTGCTCGAGCGCCGGGGCCTAGCCAGCAGCGGTCACTGATGACTTAAGTTGACCCGAGCGCCGCCTAGCGAGCTCGGGTGGTAAGGTAACGGAACTACTCCTCAAGGATGAGAGCTATGAGTACTCTGGGCAAGGCGATGATCTCCCAGCGCCGTGCGAACCTTGGTGCGCTCGCCCTCGGCGGCGCACTCGCCGTCGGGGTCGCGCCCGCCAACGCGATGGCGCTGGACGAGGTCGTGAGCCTGTCAGCTCGGGTCATCGGCATCGACTCGCGCACGGTGGCGTGCCGCAACGTGGATACGAGGCAAACGGTGAGCGGCTCCCTGCCCGACGTGGCCCTGGACGAGTCCTTCGACTGCGCGACGCTCGGCCTGGCCTTTGAGGCGGGGAACTTGGTTTTCCTTCAGGCAGAGGGCGTAGACTTCGGCAGCGATGCGCTGAATGGCGAAGCGACGGGCTTGCAAGACGGTGCCTTCGTCACGTGCACGAATCTCGCGACGGCGGCGGAGGCGACCGTGCGGGTCATCGACGGCGTCTGGGACTGTCAGAATGCAGGGCTCCCCCTGGAGCCGACCGATCCCGTGCTGGTGCGCATCCAGGGGCTCGTGGCGCAGGTCGATGATCCGCCGCCCGTGGATTCACTCACGCTTACCGTAGCGGGCATGGACACGCGTACGGTGGTGTGCCGCAACAACACGGACCCGCAGGTGATTACCGGGTCGTTGCCGGACGTCGTGATCGGCGAGACCCTAGACTGCCTGGCCCTTGGGCTCACCGTGAGCTCAGGCGATGAGGTGGCGATGCAGAGCAATGGCCGCAACTTCGGCGTCAACCTACGCGGTGACTTCACCGGCGTTGCTACGGGCATCGCGATCAGGTGTGAGAATCGAACTACGGCGGCTTCGATTTCCTTCGCTCTGCCCGCCGGCGCGACGAGCTTCGACTGTGTTGCCGAGGGTCTCGTGATCGACAACGCCGGCGACGTCACGGTGACCCTGCGGGGCAACGCGCCCTGAGGTATCCCGGGGTCCGCTCGGCGACGTGCGGACCCGCGGGCACGGCGAGGGCGCAGCCGTGCCACCCTGCTCGAGTGAGCCCTTTGGGCGGATCTCGCCGGGCCCAGCCGCGCCTGTGCCCGGGCGGCGCGCAGCCTAGGCCCTTCAGCGCTCGAGCCCCGCGTTCGGTGCTAGTCTCCCTGGCATGGTGCGTTAGGAACAGGCATGAATCCCGCGGCAGCTACGTCGATCACCCCCGAACTCCTCGCCAAAGCCCTCTCCTTGGGCCGCGCCGCCGCGCGCGACGGTCGCCCCGCCAGCTACATCCCCGAGCTAGCGTGCGCGGACCCTGCCGCAGTCGGCATCGCCACCTGTGATGCGAACGGCGAGGTGCTCACCGCCGGCGATGCGCACGTATCGTTTACGCTGCAGAGCGTGTCGAAGGTCTTCGCGTTGGCGTGCGTTCTACGTTCCCACGACGCGGAGCTTTGGCAGCACGTCTCGATGGAACCCAGCGGCGATGCCTTCCATTCCATTGTGCGCTTGGAGGAGGAGCATGGTCGCCCTCGCAACCCGCTCATCAACGCGGGCGCCATCGTGGTCAGCGATCGCCTGCACGGCGAGGATCCCCAGGGCCGTATCGCTGGCTTTCGCCAGTTCCTGTGCGCCGCCTCTGGCCAAGCGTGTACCGAGGAGCGTTTCGCCCTGAACGAACGCGTGTATCGCTCTGAGTGCCGCACGGGGTTCCGCAACCGAGCGTTGGCGAACTACATGCGCCACTTCGCGGTCGTCTCCGACCCGGAGACGGCCATCGACACCTACTTTCGCCAATGCTCCCTAGAGGTCACGGCCGCAGAGCTCGCGAGGGTGGGTTTATTGTTTGCGGCGGGTGGCACTGACCCGGCCACGGGGCGTCGACTGTTGGCTTGCTCGGCGAGCCGTAAGGTGGTGGCGCTGATGGCCACCTGCGGGCTCTACGATGAGGTCGGTCGCTTCGCCGTTGAGGTGGGATTGCCGGCCAAGAGCGGGGTGAGTGGGGCGATCCTCGCCATCGTGCCGGGGCGCTACAGCATCGCCTGTTACGGCCCGGCCCTGGGCGAGCGCGGGAACAGTCTGGCAGGCATGGCGATGTTAAAGGCCTTGTCAGGCGATTTGGGTCTGTCGGTGTTTGGAGAGTGACCGAATCGATCCGCACTACCTCGCGCCTTAGGGATGCGCTGGTTGGTTCGGTGCAGCCAGGCCCAGCGCGATCTGATTTGCCAAAGGGCTTCGGTGGAAGGGCGCAACGCCAGGCCGGGGAGGCCGAGTGAATCGGCTGCTCGCACTCGTGCGTGCCGGGCTCGACTACCTCTCGGGCCGCGCTGGGCGGCTTCGCGAGTACCGGGCGAATTGGGCAAGACCTCGCACGGAGCGCTACCGTGACTTCGAGGCCATCGCGGCCTACCATCGCCTTACGGTCGACGCGTCGGCAGGCGTGGACGACAAGACCTGGCACGACCTCGACATGGACGCGCTCTTCTCTCGGATGGAGAACAGCGTGACCCCGATCGGTCGCCAGTACCTCTACAAGCGACTTCGTACGACGAGCATCGACGTGGACACGTTGGACCATCAGCATCGCGCCGCGCTGGCCCTGCTTGATGATGAGGGCCTGCGCGAGGACGTGCAGTACCATCTCCTAGCCCTGACGCGCCCAACTGCCGACTCGGTAACGACGCTACTGTTCGATCGCCAGCCCACCCCGTCGGTAGCAAGGCCGCTCGTCTTTACGCTGTCTGCACTCTCGCTCGCTACCCTGGCGCTGACGGTCGCGCAGCCGGCGCTGTTCCCCCTGCTCCTAACGCTGCTGACCCTCAACTTCCTGATCACCGAGAAGTACTCCCACGGCCTTTACGCCTATTCGCAGGGACTTTCCAACCTAGTTACTCTGTTGAGTGTGGGTTTGCGCATAGGGTGCATCCGCCAGGCCGATGAGCTCGCGCCAGCGCAAGCCCTGCGCTCGCAGCGCGCGACGATCCGAAGGCTGCGCGGTAAGTTCCGCCTCCTGGCCTTCGTGCGGGCGGGTACCAACAGTCTCGTCAACACCCTGTCGTTCTACCTGAACCTGCTGTGCCTGCTCGATCTCGTGGTGTTCTTAGGATCGATCCGCAACCTAACTCGACACCGAGACGCGCTCGTCGTGGTGTTCGAGCATGTGGCCTCACTCGATGCCGCGCTTTCGGTCGCCTCCTACCTGCAGAGCGTCGGCACCTACTGCCGCCCTCAGTTCACCACCGACGCGACGCTCGAGTTGCAGGATGCCCACCACCCGCTGATCGACGATCCGAAGGTGAACAGCCTTCGCCTGCACCGCGAGTCCATGCTGATCACGGGCACGAACATGGCGGGCAAGACGACCTTCATCAAAACCGTCGGCCTCAACGTGCTCTTGGGTCAGACGATCGGGATTTGCCACGCGAGCGCGGCCCGCTTCGAGCGCCATTCCGTGCACGCATCCATCCGCCGCCAGGACTCGCTCGCCCAGGGCAAGAGCTACTACCGGGCCGAGATCGAAGAGATACTCGCGTTCCTCACGCGGCCTGACTCGCGGCCACGGCCGCTGTTGCTCATCGACGAGATCTTTCGGGGCACCAATACGATCGAGCGAATCGCCGCCTCCGCCACCGTGCTCAATGCCCTCGTCGCAACGAACACGGTGCTCGTGACGTCTCACGACGTAGAGCTGCAGTCGCTGCTGAGGGACTACCGCTTGTGCCACTTTCGCGAGAATCCCGATCTGGAGCAGATGTTCGACTATCAGCTGCGAGAAGGGCCTTGCGATACGCGCAACGCCATCAAGCTGCTGGGGTTGCTAGGCTACCCTGCCGAGATCGTGGATTCGGCCGACGCGCTTGCGCGTGATCTGGATGCGCGCAAGCTCGGTGGGGGCGAGTGAATGCTCGTGGCGTTTGCTTGGGGGCAGGGCCCAGGGAGAGCGACTAGTGAGAGGACTGAGCGTTTGGTACCTGCTGGCCGTTGCTTCGGCCGCCTCGGCTAGCGAGGTGTCCTGTTTGCGCGGGGTCTATCAGGCCAATGAGGCGCGCACGGCAGCCTATCTGGGTGGGCTGGTGCAGGGAGGTGTGTATCTGCCCGGCGTTTATGAACAGCTGCGGAGCACGTGGCAGCAGTACGGCCTTACCATCCACTGGTGGCGGTGCGATCGTCTTGCCTTCGGCTTCTCGAAGGTGCCTATGCCGGAGGGCGCCAAGGCCTCGGAGCTATCCTACAACCTCGTTGCGCCTGTTGCCCATGATGCTGAGGTCTACAGCTATCGGCTAGAGGAGGTCGGTGAGGTGCAGGCGATCCACTTCGAGGGAGAGTGCTACTACGTGCCGATGCAGGCCGGCGTTCGAGAGTACTTTTGCCCGCTCGACGCGCTGCCCGACACGTGGTCGGTCGAGATAGACGATGAAGACTAGTCGGTGTGCTAGGTACATGTCGCTTAGGCAGCTGGTGACCGTTGCCTTCGTCTCAGCCCTGCTGCTCGCGGCGAACGTCCGTGCTGCAGACGTTTATCCCGAGCAGGCCGCTGAGCGTACTGCGCAGGCGGAAGCGGCGATGATCCGGCGTCTGTCCCGCACGCACTTGAAGCAGCGCTGGCGACCGGATCGACCCAAACGGCCCAGCACCTTGAGACGCGTGCGCGAGGAGAACATCAGCGACCAGGAGGTGCGCGAAATCAGGGCGGTGATGCTGCAGTACTATCCGGGCACCATCGTGAACATCGGCGCCGTGACCGAGGGCTGCCACTGCGCGGACGGCCCCGCCTGCAACAATCAGGTGTGGGTGGTGGCGGACCGTGATCAGGTGTCGAACGGCCTGCGTCTGTCACGCATTGGGGGCGCGTGGATGATCGGTCCTGTGCAGGAGTGGTGGTTGGAGTACGAGGCGTACCAGCGGCGTCTTCTCGAGGCGCGCAAGATCCCTGACCGTGAGGAGCGCGGGCGACGCTACCAAGCGCTGACGGAAGAGCAGACGCAGCTGCTCATGTGGGCGCCCCAGTGCGATGACCCGCGCCAGGCGCAACGTGACTCTTGGCGTTACTGAGCCTTGACGAGCGCGTGCTGGGTGCGTGGCATCGGAAGCGCCGTCTACGCCGGTGAACGGTTCGGATCGCATACGCCCTTGCGCGGGGAGACCCGGCGACCCGGCAATCCATCGACACGGCGGCTACACGCGACCCTTTCGCTAGGCAACGCGTCCTAGTCTTTTCACCCCATCCCCACAACCCCAACGATTGACCTCAGAGCGCTCTAGCGCTGGAGGCCAGTCCCCATCGAGCGCACAATAGCGCCCACGATCTCAACCTAACGGGTGCCGCGTGCCGTACTGGCTGCAACGATTCCTTGCCTTCGGATTGATCTTCGGCATCATCGCCGGCGCCGTCGTCGGGGCCGGGGCGATGCGTGCCATGCGACCCGAGGTGGAGCAGAAGCCTCGTGAGGAGGCCGCGCCCCTCGTCAACATCCTCGATCTGCGGCCAACCTCTGCAGCCTTCGGCGTCGTCAGTCAGGGCGTAGCCCAGCCCGTCACCGAGACGCGCCTCAGCGCAGAGGTGGCCGGAACGGTAGTGGGCGTGGCGGACAGCTTCGTCGCCGGTGCCGCTTTCCGCGCCGGTGAGACGCTCATGCGTATCGATCCCACCAACTACGAGGTGGCAGTGGCTCGGACCGCAGCGGCGGTAAGCCAGCGCCAGGTCGAGTACGACGCGGCCAAGAAGCTGCGCGAGCAGGGCTATCGGGCGGAAGCGGAGCTGCTCTCGGCGAAGGCAGCCCTCGAATCGGCCAAGGCTGACCTGGTGCGCGCGGAACGCGACCTGGAGCGCACGTCCGTCCGGGTGCCCTACGACGGCATCGTGCGTGAGCGAACGGCGCAGCTCGGTGACTACGTGGCGCCGGGGTCAGCGCTCGGCACTACCTTCGCCACTGATCGCTTCGAGGTGCGCCTGCCCTTGCCCGATCGGGAGCTAGCTTTCGTGGAGCTGCCGCGCGTCGCCGGTGACACTCCGCCGCCTGGCGCCACCCTGACTGGGCAGTATCGCGGTCAGGCGGCCTCCTGGAGCGCGCGCGTGGTGCGCACGGAGGGCGTGGTGGACGAACGCACGCGCATGGTGTTCGCGGTGGCAGAGGTTACCGATCCCTACCTGCGTGATGCGGATACGGGCGCGGCGACCCCTCTGCCGGCGGGCACCTTCGTCGAGGCGGCCGTCGAAGGCATCGTGGTCGACGGCGTGGTCAAGATCCCGCGCACGCTGATCCGCGGTAACGACCAGGTGATCTTCGTTGATGCGGACAACAAGCTGCGCCTGCGCAACCTAGAGATCCTGCGTACGGACAGCGAGTATGCGTACGTACTCGCCGATCAGTTGCAGGAGAATCGCGTGCTGCTGACCACCCTGGAAGCGCCGTTGAACGGCATGCTGGTGCGCCCGAACGAGGACGTGCCTCCCGCGCCGGACGAAAACGCGTTCACGGGGCAGCCGGCGGCTCGCGTCATTGACGGAGATCGCTGATGGCGAGTAATGATCCCCAACGCGGCCTGATCGCTTGGTTTGCGAACAACCCTGTCGCAGCCAACCTGCTGATGGCGATCATCCTGTTCTCGGGAATCCTGGTCGCCCAATCGATCCGTAAGCAGACCACGCCGGAGTTCGAACTCGACCTACTCACGGTGACTGTGCCATACCCGGGGGCGGCGCCGCAGGAAGTGGAGGAGGGCATCCTCACCCGCATTGAAGATGCGCTCGCCAACCTGCCCGGCATCGACAACGTGGAGAGTACGGCGCGCGAAGGCTCCGGCGTCGTGCAGATTCAGCTGGAGCCCGACGCGGATCTGGATTCGGTACAGAATCAGGTCAAGACCCGAGTCGACGCCATTCCGACCTTGCCGGAGCTGGCGGAGAAGCCGGTCATCGAGCGCGTGGAAGTGCCCGTGCCGGTGATCTTCATCTCCATCTACGGCGATATGGACGACTACGCGCGCAAGGAGATCGCCGCCGACGTGCGGGACGGCCTGCTGGCCCTGCCGGGAATCAACGACGTGCAGCTGCTCGGCGACCGCGACTACGAGATCAGCATCGAAGTCTCACGCGCCACCCTCGAGCGCTACCAGCTGACGATGACGGAGATCGCGGCGGCCGTACGGGCGAATGCCAGTGATATCCCTGGCGGCACCATCGAGACGGACCGCGGCGACATCCTCTTGCGCACGCAAGGGCAGGTCTACACGGGCCAGGAGTTCGCGCAGATTGCTGTGCGTACCTACGAGGACGGCTCGCGCCTTCTGCTCTCAGACATCGCCACCATCGACGACGGCTTCGTCGAGGGCGATGACTTCGGCCTCTTCAATCGCGAAGCGGTGGCGACCATGCGCGTGCTGGCGGGCGGCCAGCAGAACGAGTTGCGCACGGCCGCGGTGGTCAAGGAGTTCGTGACCGAGTTCACCAAGACCTTGCCGGATACGGTGAAGGTCACCACCTGGGTCGATCGCGCCAACTACCTCCAGCAGCGCTTGGACATGATGCTGAAGAACATGTGGCAGGGGGCAGCGCTCGTCTTCATCGTGCTCAGCCTGTTTCTGCGCCTGAAGTTTGCCATGTGGGTGATCATCGGCATCCCGGTGACCTTCCTTGGCGCCTTGGCCTTTATGCCGTACAACCCTTGGCCCGTTACTATCAACGTCATTAGCCTGTTCGGATTCATTCTCGTGCTCGGGATCGTGGTGGATGACGCGATCATCATCGGGGAGAGCATCTACACAAAGACGCGGGCGGATGGACACACGGTCGACAACGTCGTCGCCGGCGCAAATCGCGTGGCCGTTGCGGCCACCTTCGGCGTGCTAACCACCATCGCGGCCTTCGCGCCCATGCTGTTCGTGGGCGGGCTGGCCGGCTCATTCCTCGAAGCGGTAGCGGTGGTGGTGACCCTGTGCCTGCTGTTCTCCCTTGTCGAGTCGAAGCTGATCCTACCGGCCCACCTCGCGCACACCAAGATCGAGCCGATCGATGAGGATGTAATCTTCGCGCCCTTCAGCACCTCACGGAATCCGCTGAAGTGGATCAGCAAGGCCTTTCAGCGCATGCAGCGCTATACCCAGCACGGTCTGCATTGGGTGATAGACAGGGTTTACGACCCCCTGCTGCGGCGGGCGATCAAGGCCCGTGGCGTCACCTTCTCCATCTTCATCGCTATGATCATTCTCGCCAGCGGCCTGTTCGCCGGGGGCTTCCTGCGCTTTGTCATCTTCCCGGAGCTCCCCGGCGACTACCTCTTCGCCAGCGTGAGCATGCAGACGGGCACGCCGAGCCAGGACCGCAACGCAGCTCTCATGCACCTGCAGAAATCGGCCTATCAGGTGCGGGACAGCTACCTCAGCGACACGCCGGGCGGAAAGGACCCGCTGCAGCACGTGGCGACCTTCACGGAGACGTCCACGCGGGGCAGCGTGATCGTGGAGATGCCGCCCGTTGAGACGCAGACCATGAACGGCGACGAGCTCGCTGCGCGCTGGCGCGAGGAGGCGGGCGACATCCCCGGCGTGCGCTCCCTGCAGTTCACGAACGGCAACGTCATCGGTGGCGGTCCGCCCCTCAGCTTCAAACTCGCCGGGGATAACATCGACTTGATCGAGGCCGCCGCCGCGGAGCTTACGGACGCCCTGCGCAACTACGCTGGCGTCTTCGACATCCGCAACTCCGCGAGCGCCGCCGGCAACGAGATGGAGCTGGCCGTGAAGCCAGGCGCAGAGGCCCTTGGCATCACGCTCAATGTGCTCGGCACGCAGGTGCGCCAGGCCTTCTACGGCGAGGAAGTGCAGCGCATCCAGCGCGGCAAGGACGAGCTCAAGGTGATGCTGCGCTACCCGCAGGCGGATCGTCGGTCCATCGACGATCTCGAGTCGATGCTGGTGGCGACGCCGACCGGTGATCGCGTGCCCTTTCCCGAAGTTGCCGAAGTGCGCTACGGCAACGCTTACGCGTCGATCACGCGCCAGGACGGCCGCCGAACGGTCACCGTGTCGGCGGATATCGATACGGTGGTGGCGCAACCGAGGCAGGTGATCGAAGACGTTGGCAAGAACGTGATTCCTGATATCCTTGCGCGCTATCCGGGCGTCGAGTACGCGCTCGAGGGTGCCAGCCTCGAGGAGCAGGAGTTTCTCGGCAACCTGATCTACGCGTCCATCGCCGCGATGTTCCTGATATACGCGCTCATCGCCATCCCGCTCAAGTCCTACGTGCAGCCGTTCATCATCATGGCTGTGATCCCCTTCGGCTTTATCGGCGCCATCATAGGCCATCTTGTCCTGGGGATGGAGATCAGCATGTTCTCCCTATTCGGACTGATCGCCTTGGCCGGTGTGGTGGTCAACGATAGCCTGATCATGATCGACTTCGTGAACAAGGCGCGAGCGGAAGGCGTGCCTCTGTACGACGCCGTGGTCGATTCCGGAAAGGCGCGCTTCCGCGCCATCATTCTCACCTCGATCACCACCGCTATCGGTTTGGTGCCGATCATGCTGGAGACCAACGCCCAGGCCCAGTTCGTGATCCCGATGGCGGTGAGCATGAGCTTTGGGATTCTCTTTGCCACTATGATCACGCTCATTCTGGTGCCCACCCTGTACCTGCTGCAGGAGGACTTCCTGCGTACGACAGGGAACACCTGGCGGTGGTTGATCGGGCGCTCGCCGCGGCACCAGTCTGCCTAGTGGGCCGCTTGGTAAATAAGGCAGCGCTCATTCTGCGTAGGGGCAGCGTCAGCAAGGCGCGTCGCGCAGCCAATGGCCATCGCCATTGACAAGCGATGCAACGCCGCGGACGCTGCCCCTGGGCGGACCCGAAGGGCGAGGAGCACGGGCGCCATCGCGGTGTTGGTCAAATGCAGCCATAGCTCGGCTATGGCTGCACTCGACCGCCTGCCCTGGCGCCCGTGCTACTCGCTGAGCGTCACCTTGTTTACCAAGCGGCCCACTCGTGCCGCCCTCCCCAGGATCACGGTCATCCGCACGATGGTGAGCGCGGATCGTCCCACTGCGTGTCTTGGTGGAGATGGTGGGTCCTCACGCGCCGCAGATCCACCGCTCGACCGGCCTCATCGACCGTGCCTGCGCCCTCGGGAGCGAGGCGCATGGCGCTAGCATCAAAGGGCGCGCCGTGCAGGGCGAGATGGGTTTGCGCGGATTCTAGCGTGCGTTGATGAGTGGGCTTGGTAGACGCGCCTTGGCCCGTCCTCTATGGACGGCTGCGAAGGCGCAGGCTCCGTGCGCCGCCGATCATCAGGGTCACAGCGGTTCGAGCCACGCCGGTCCTCCGGTGAACCCCTTAGAGCAGCGCGTTAACACCCTGTGATGTGCGTTTACGACGAAGGGGCACGCGTCCCAAGTTCTAACAGCCAAGCGTGAAGCCTCCCTGCTCAACCTGAAGAATGCGCTCTGGGCAGCGGTGCGCACCTGCAATCCAAGTCGATACTTGAGGCCAATACGATGGATAGCAGGTTATGCAATGCAGCGCTCGGTGGGGTGTCGACGCCTCGTCGCGCCGGCGATAGTGCTCGGTGCAGGGATTATCAGCAGCGCTCCCGGTTGGAGCCAGTCGGCGCTCGATGAGTGGATCACTCAGGGCAAGACCTCCCTGGTGCTGAACCATCGCTTCGAGTTTGTCGACGACCAGGCCAATGATCTCGACAGCGCCAGTGCCTCCACCCTGCGAGCCTTCCTTGGCTACGCCACCGCAGAGCGTGCTGGCTTTTCCGTTCACGTGGGCCTCGAGGGCGTGCTGCACGTTGGGCTCAACGATTTCAACGTGCCGGGGGAGGCATCGGAAGGCTTCGACGTGGTGGCCGACCCGCAGGGTATTGAGTTCGACGAAGCCTATCTCTCTTACAAGGGGTTACCCGATACCTCCTTGAAGGTCGGTCGCCAGTACGTGAGCTTCCGCACGGCGCCGTCGCATCGATTCGTGGGCACCGTGCCCTGGCGTCAGAACTGGCAGTCGATGGACGCCGTTCGCCTCGTAAACAGATCCGTTGCCGACCTCACCCTGGACTATGTGTACGTGCATAACGTCAACCGCATCTTCGGCGAGAACAACGACAACGAGGCACTGGCGAACTCGCCCATGAACAGCCACCTGCTGAACGTCAAGTACGGCGGTCTTCGCGTCGGCGAGATCGAGGGCTTCTACTACCGCCTCGACTACGACAACGATACGCTGCCCGCCCCCTTCACGGATCGCGCCACGCTGGGGCTGAAGTTCCAAGGCGACGCGCAGCTGTCAGAGCGCCTCAAGTTCCTCTACCTGGCGGAGATCTCGCAGCAGTCCGCCATCGGGGACAACCCATCCGCCTTCGATTCTGCCGACCAGTACCGGGTCGAAGCGGGCCTGAATTTCGGCTTCGGCCTTACCGCAAAGGTGGCCTACGAGGTGTTGGAAAGCAGCAACGGTGCGTCCTTCTCCACGCCGTTGGCCACCGTGCATGCCTTCCAGGGCTGGGCAGATCGCCTCATAGGTTTCCCAGGTGGGGGGGTGGAAGATCTGTACGTAGTGGGGATGTCGACCCTACCGGGT
Source organism: Pseudomonadota bacterium (assembly GCA_039193195.1). Taxonomy (NCBI): domain Bacteria; kingdom Pseudomonadati; phylum Pseudomonadota; species Pseudomonadota bacterium. Next base: position 22,678 of record JBCCWS010000052.1, on the reverse strand, counting down.
AGCATCAAGATGATGACGACCTTCCACAACTACCAGTCCGCCGCCGACGGCATCGAGTACGGCTCGGAGTTCAACATCCAGTTCACCAAAAAGATCCGACGCTTTACGCTGCAGCTAAAGCACGCCAGCTACTTCGGTGACGAGGAACCCTCGGCAGGCGCGTTGGCCTTCGACAAGACCATCACTTGGTTCACCACGCGCTGGGCCCTGTAGCCCGTCTGGTCATGGGGCTCGACTTGGTGTCGTGAGCGCCGCGTAGCACCCTCGCTGGCACTGGCGTCACCGCCCTGCCTTAGTCCATGCTCAGCGCAAATGCACAAGGAGTAGTGTGATGCGCCCCATACCCTCGATCGCGAAGGCCTGCTGGTTGCTTGCCCTGACCCATATCGGTCTGAGCGCCACGGCGACGCCTGCCTACGCGCCGCTGCCCCGCGCCCTGGATCATGAGCAGCGCTTGCAAGATACGCTCGATGTGGCGCGTAGCGCCTTCGAGGCGGATCCGAGCGAGCTCAATACGATCTGGCTGGGACGGCGCCTCGCGTACCTCAAGCGCTATGCGGATGCGATCGAGATCTTCACCGGTGGTCTGGCACGGTACCCCGAGTCTTACCGTCTGCTGCGCCACCGCGGCCATCGTTACATCAGTACTCGCCAGTTCAGCCTCGCCCTCGCCGATTTCCAGGCCGCCTACGCCTTGATGCCAAAGGGGGTGACCGAGATCGAGCCCGACGGCATCCCCAACCGCCTAGATACGCCTCTCTCCAACACGCAGTTCAACATCCTCTATCACTGGGGCCTGGTGCACTACCTTCTCGGCGATTTCGCCTCCGCCGCCGAGCGCTATCGTGAATGCTTGGACTACTCGGCGAATGACGATCTGCAGGTGGCCACGCGCGACTGGCTGTGGATGTCCTTGCGCCGCCTCGGCAGCGAGGGTGCGCGCGAGGCGGCGGCTGCCGTGCTGGTGCCCGTCAACGCCGAGATGAAGGTCGTCGAGAACGATGCCTATCTGAAGCGTTTGCTGCTTTACAAGGATGAGCTCACGGTGGACGCGCTGCTGCGCTTGGATGCGGAGGACGCCAGCTTGGCGCTTGCGACCCAAGGCTACGGCGTGGCGAACTGGTACTACCTGAACGGTCGCTGGGCGCAGGCGCGCTCCATGCTGGAGCGCGTGCTCGATAGCGGCAACTGGCCTGCCTTTGGCTACATGGCGGCGGAGGCGGATCGGGCCCGCGGGGTGCCGGATCTAGCGGCAGCTGGCGCCGTCCTCGACACCCTGCACACGGCCGCTGCCAACGCGGATTGGGTGCGCTACTTCGACCTCTACCATCCTACGGCACGCTTTCTCGGCACCGATGCCACAGAGGATTGGGACATCCCCACCTTCCAGGCCTACGCGAGTGCGACCGATGGTTGGACCTACACTCTGCGTGACCGGGTCCTCTACCGACCGGCTGAAGACGTGGTCATGTTCCACGAACTGCTCGACAACGCGAAATACGGGACGAGTCGGGGCTCAGGGGCTTTGGTGTGGGAAGGAGGGCGTTTGCTGGTCGCCCAGTATCACCTGACCTTTCCGATTCCGAACGATCTAGCGGAAGCCTTCACCCAGCGCATTCAGGCGCACGAGGCGGCGCCTCCATCGCAGCCCTAGATCTCGTACTCTCGCCGAAGCGCTACTGCGCGAGGAACAGGAAGTCTCGACCGGAACCGGCCGCGCCGAAGTTGCGCGTGGCGCAGAAGTAGACGTCGAGCAGACCGTCGCCATCGAAGTCCGCGGCCTCCAGGTGCACCATGTTGCCGACCACCGTACCGATGAGCGTGTCGGTCTGCTCCGAGAACACGCCCGTCCCATCGTTGGCGAAGGCGCGGACGGTGCCTACGCTGGTGGCGCCGAGGTTTTCGGCCGTGAGAATGTCTAGATCTCCATCGCGATCGAGGTCGATCGTCAGCACACCGTAGGTGTTGGACAGGGTCGCTTGCGGCCAGCGTGCGGCTGTCTCGTCGGTGAAGATGCCGTTGCCGTCGTTGATGAGCAGCGAGTCGGCCAAGGGGCGGTTCGAATCGCCGATCGTGGCGTTGGCGATTAGCGCGTCCAGGTCGCCATCCCCATCGACATCCGCTAGCTGGATATCGAAGGTGGAGTCGATGATCGTCGGCAGGTTGGTATCCGTCACATCGGTGAACACGCCGAGGCCGTTGTTCAGCCAGAGGCGGTTTTGCAGCCCCTGGCCCTCGCTAGCGCTGCCGCGGTAAGCCAAGAAGATATCGTCGAAGCCGTCGCCGTTGACGTCGCCCACGCCCGAGTCTTCGGTGATCTCCGGATCGTTGCCCGGCAGGTTGCCGGCGGGGGCCTCGTTGAAGTTGCCTATGCCGTCGTTGAGCAGCAGGTCGCTCCGGCCGAAGTTGGAGAAGAAAAGGTCAAGATCATTGTCCGTATCAACGTCACGCGCGACGACGAAGGCGGACAGGCCAGCCACGGGGAGCCCTTGGGGCGCTAGCTCGAAGTTCGGGCCGGAGCCAGTGTTCAAGTAGTACTCGTGCATGTCGCCGGGGTCGCTATTGACGTTGGCCACCACGATGTCGAGGTCGCCGTCCATGTCGAAGTCGCCGACTGCCACGTGCTCGGAGATGCCAAGGTTCGGCGGCAGGCTGTCGGGATCGGTGAAGCTGCCAGTGCCGTCGTTGACGAAAAGGCGGTTGCGGGCGCCGTTGAGGGAGAAGGCGGCGAGGAATAGATCGAGATCGCCATCACCTTCCGCATCGAAGGCGCGGGCGTCGAAGCAGTCGTTGTTGCGCGCGTCGGGCAGCTGACCGGTGGCGTCGATGAAGAACGCCGACGGCGCGGGGTCAGTGACCTCCGGTGGCGGGTCGGGCGTGGGCTCGGGCGGAGGAGGTGGGGCAGGCGCCAAGGTGTCGCCGCAGCCGCCGCAGCCGTTGAGGATGAGCAGCGCGAGCAGAAAGATTGGCTTTTTCACCGAGGATCCCCCTAAGAAGCAGTGTTATTCGTTGTATTCACGCAACCTGCATCGGATTGTTCGCCAAGCGAGGGCTCGATAGCAACACGTAGGCGAGTCAAATACCCGTGAACGGGAGGGAGATGTATCGATCGCCGAGGAGCTGTTGTAGGTTAGCCACAACGCAGGGCGCGAATCTCCTAGGTCCGGTCCGCGCCCTGGGGGCGGCTCTCGTAAACTACCGCCACCACTGGCCGGATATCTGTGAGAAGGTCTCGAGACGGTGGCTCTCGTCCCGTCAGAGCTAGTGCCTAAATCGCCCCCAACGGAGCTGCTATGCAATCGCTCATGCCCTACCTTCAGGTCGCCCACACGGGCGAGGCCATCGCCTGGTACGTGAACGTATTCGGCGCAACGGAGATCCGTTCGCGCCTGGTCGCGCCGGACGGCACGTGCATGAACGCCGAGCTCGACATCCACGGTGCGCGCGTGATGCTAGCCGATGAGATGCCGGGCGTGGGCTCAGGAAGTCCAGCACGCTTGGGAGCGACCAGCGTCGTCCTCAACCTCCACGTCGCCGACGCGGACGCGGTGTTCGCAAGGGCGATCGCCAACGGGGCGGAGGAGGTTTTTCCATTGGCGGATCAGTTCTACGGCGATCGGGCGGGCCGCGTTCGCGACCCATTCGGCCACCACTGGATCATCGCGACCCGCCTGCGAGAGGTGTCCGACGAGGAGATGGTGGCTGCCTTCAACGCCCTGTTCGGCAACTAGTGCGTGCAGCGCCCTCGGCTTGATCGATCTTGTACCCTGAGCCCGAACACCAGCGCCAGGGAGCAGGATGCACCTATCTAGAAGTACTTCACGCTCTTGTACCCGCGTGCGCTGGCCGCTTGAGATTGTCATCGCCTTGGCAGCGGCGTGGTCGCTCCCACGCGCCGACGCCGCGGCGCCGGGCCAGCTAACGCTCGATCAGCTCTTCACCCTCCCTAAGCTGGCAGGTACCGCTCCCGCTCAGCTCACCTGGTCTCCCGATGGTGCGCACCTAGCGTTCCTCTGGAGCGACGCCGGCGCCGCCGTGCGCGAACTGTGGTTGGTGTCGGCCACCGGTGAGGGGCTGCGCCGCGTGAATGCCCCGACGGATGCAGCACCGGGTGTCTCGCAGGTCCTGTGGTCTAAGGGCGGTCAGCACCTGATTACCCTGCGGGGGGACGGCCTTTGGCAGACGAGGTTGCCTGGGGAGGAGCACGAGTTGCTCGCTACGCTGGCGGGCGATGCCTCAGCGCTCGCCCTGTCCCCGGACGGTACGCGACTCACCTGGCTTCAGGACGGCGATCTTTGGCAGTACGACTTTCGAGCGCAAGTCAGCGACGTATTGACCACCCTGGGGCTGCCGTCCCTGTCCTCACTGCCCGCCGGCCGCTACCGTCGGCCGGAGCGCGAGATCGGTCCTGGCATCTGGTCGGGGCCTACCTACGCCTGGTCGCCGGACGGTCGCCACATCGCGTTGCACGTGGTCGATCGACGCGGCATGCGCCAGGTGCCCTTTCCGAACTATCTGGCGGCGGAGACCGACCCGAACTTCGTGCGCCGCGGATACCCCGGCGACCCGAATGAGTCGCGAACTCTCGCATTGCTCGATGTGATGACCGGCGAGATGCACTGGCCGTCCCTGCCGGCGTCCACAGCGAATCAGATCATTGACTTCAGCTGGTCCCCGCAGGGCGTGCTATTGATCGATGTGGCGTCGGATACAGCCGTCGATCGTTGGCTCTACACGCTGATCCCGGGGGAAGATACCCCGCAGGCGCGTTGGCACGGCCACCGGCCAAGTCGCATCTACACCGCCTTCGCGTCCGCGTGGGACCCAAGCGGCGAGCGGCTCATTTTCCTGAGCGATACGGAAGATCGCTACGGCCTCTATGCCCTCGACCCAGGGCAGGCCCCGCCGCCTTTCACCCGTCTCACGAACCCTGCTTACGACGTGCTGAGTGCGCCTACCGTCGTGCCAGCGCGGGGCCTAGTCTACTTCACCGGCAACGGGGCAGGCCCTTACGATCAGCACGTGTACCGCCTCTCGTTGGCGAGCGGTGAGACCGAGCAAGTGACCCGCGTGCCCGGTCGCCACGTCCCTTTCCCATCGCCCGATGGACAGTGGCTCGCCACTCTGCACAGCGCGGATGATCAACCCACGGAGCTGTTCATCTCGCGCAGCGACGGCAGCGAACGCCAACGGGTGACCCGCTCACCCCCGCGCGAGTTCCTCGACATCGCCTGGGGCACTCCCCGCTACGTGAGCTTTGCGAGTCGCATCGATGATCAGGTCCTGCACGCTCGTCTGCTCTTGCCACCGAACTTCGACGCCTCGCGCCGCTACCCCGTGCTCTTCGGCCCGGTCTACTCGAACACGGTGCGCAACCGCTGGAGCGGTACCTACGGCCTAGTGCAGCACCTGCTCGCCCAGCGAGGCTACGTGGTGGTGCAGGTGGACGTACGCGGCAGCACGGGCTACGGCCGCGATTTCCGTGAGGCCTTCCTCACCGATTTCGCCGGCAATGACATCGAAGATCTAGCCAGCGCTGCGGACTATCTCAAGTCCCTACCTTACGTAGATGATAGGCGATTGGGTATCTGGGGTAGCAGCTACGGAGGCACGCTCGCCGTGTACTCACTGCTCACCAAACCGGGCCTGTTCTGCGCAGGCGTTGCGGCAGCGGCGGCCGTCGATCCCTACTTCTTCGGCACCGACGATGTGGCGATCGTGCGCCAACCGGCTACCCATCCAGAGATCTTCGCGCGTCAGGCGAGACATCACGCGGCTAAGCTCGAGGATCACCTGCTGCTCATCCACGGTATGCAGGACCAGGTCGTGCCCTTCAAGACTATCGCCGTGCTGGCAGACGAGCTGATCAGGGCAGGCAAGGATTTCGCCTTCGCCTTCGCCCCCGGCGCCACCCACGGATGGAGCCGTGAAGGGCCCTACGCCCGCTATCTGTTCGGCAAGTTGGTGGCCCATTTTGATCGCTACCTCAAGGACGAGGCCGCGTGCTCGAACGGCGCCTAGGCCTGCTCGGTTTGACGGCTACGGGCATCTGCGCGATGCTCGGCGCCTCGATCAATGTGGTGCCCTTCATGGTGCATCGTAGCGTGCCGGGCATCGGACCTTACGTCCTTCCTGCCTTCATGCTGGCGGCCGCGCCCGCCCTTGTCGCAGCCCTGGCATACGGCGCCCTCGCCTCGGCCATGCCGCGCGCAGGTGGCAGCTACCTTTACGCCAGCCGCGGCCTCAATCCGTATCTCGGCTTCATCGCCAGCTTCTCCCAGTGGTTTGGCCTTTCGATCGTGATTGGCGTAATCGCCTACGTCATCGTGCCGTTCCTGCGTGATATCGCCGTGGCCAGTGGCGCTGGCGCGCTTGCCGCAGCGCTCGAGGTCGGGCCGGTCCGGGTGGGGTTGGCGTTGGTGTTGATCTGGGGATTCGTGACGATCAACGTGCTCGGCCTGCGCGCTTACTCGCGCACGCTGATTGGCATGATGGGCCTGATGTTTGTCCTCGGGGCGATCGTGATCGTGGCCGGAGTGAGCTTCGACCACGGGGATTTTGCTGCCGCAGTGCTGGCGCAGGAAGCGCGCACCGTAGGTGGCGCACCGTCTGCCGATTGGCGATGGCCCGTGTTTCTGTCCGCCGCGGCGCTGATGTTCTCGAGCTTCATCGGCTTCGATGCCATCGCCCAGGCGGGAGGGGAAGCTCGTGCGCCAGCGCGCACCCTGCCCCTCGCCATCCTGCTGACGATCACCGTCGTGGGGGCCTTCTACTTTGCATTCACCGCGGCCGTGTACCACGCAGTGCCCTGGTGGTTCGTGGCTGAGGAGGCTGCGACCAAGGACATCTCCGCGCCAGGGTTGCTCGCCTACCTGCTGCCCGCAGGCCTCGGCGTGGCGATTCTCACCGGTGCCGCGGTGGCCTTGATCAACGACTTGCCCGCCATGTTGCTGTCCGTTTCCAGGTTGGTGTTCGCTTGGGCAGAGGATGGGATCTTCCCGCGCGCCGTCGCCCGCGTGCACGATCGCCTGCATACCCCGCATCGGGCCCTCGTCGTCAGCGGGTTGATGGCGAGCATCGGTGCGCTCGGCAGCCATTTTGCGGGGGACTTCTTTCTCGGCATCGACATCATGGTCACTGCGATGTTGGTGAACTTCCTGCTCATGTGTGTGACGCTGCTCACCCTGCCGCACGTCAATCCCTCCCTGGCAGCCGAAGTGGTGGCGTTGCCGAATCGCACCGTGCAACGGATCGTCGGCGTCGCCGGCGTCGCGCTCCTAGGCGCATTTCTCGTCATTCACATCGCCAAGGACCTCACCGCTGACGCGGAAGCGTGGTACTTCCGCTCCACCTGGGTGTGGCTGTTGGTGATGGGGTTAGGTACCGCTAGCTACGCCTTGGCGCGGCAGCGCTGCGTGCGCCGGGGTGAACCTTGGCAGGCCCGGTTTACCGAGTTGCCGCAGGGGTAGAAAGGAACTGCAATGACAGGACTCGTCGAGACGATTCAGCTGGCGCCCGGATTGAGGATTGCCCGGGTGCTGAACGGCCTGTGGCAGATTGCTGACAGCGAGCGGGCGGTCGCGCTTGATGCGGTCGCAACGGCACAGGCGATGGCGCCGTACGTGGAGGCTGGCTTCACAACCTTCGACATGGCGGATCACTACGGCTCCGCTGAGGTGATCGCCGGCACCTTCCGCCGCCAGCATGCCCGTGGCGGCGAGGCGCAGCTGCTCACCAAATGGGTTCCCGCCCCCGGGCCGGTGTCGCGGAATGCCGTGCGCGAGGCGGTAGATCGCGCATTGCAGCGTATGCAAGGCGAGCGCGTGGATCTGCTGCAGTTTCACGCCTGGCACTACCCAGATCCGTCGTGGCTCGACGCGCTCTTCTTCCTGGACGAGCTGCGCGCAGAGGGTCTGATCCGCCACCTTGGGGTGACCAACTTCGATACGGCCCATCTGCGCATCGCCCTGAGCAGTGGCATCCCCATCGTGAGCAACCAGCTCAGCTACTCCTTGCTAGATCGTCGGGCTGGCGGTTCCATGACCGCCTTGTGTGAGGAGTTCGGGGTCAAGCTGTTGGCCTACGGCACGCTCGCCGGAGGCCTGCTCAGCGAAGCGTGGGTTGACGCTCCGGAGCCACAATCGCTAAGCACTTGGTCGCAGATGAAGTACAAACGCTTCATCGATGCGGTGGGCGGCTGGGCGCCATTTCAGCGCGTGCTGAGCGCCGTGGCGCAGGTCGCCCGCCGACATGGTGTGAGCATGCCCGTGGTGGCGAGTCGCTACATGCTTGACCAACCCGCTGTGGGCGGTGTGATCATGGGCGCGCGCTTGAATGGTAAGAGCCACGTGGAGGAGAACTTAGCCATTTTCCGCTGCAGTCTCGATGCCCAAGACCACGCCGTGATGGACAGCGTGCTGGCGACCCTAGACCCCGTGCCTGGGGACTGTGGCGATGAGTACCGTAAGGCTCCTTATCTTACCGCTGCGGGTGACCTGAGCGATCATTTCAACACCATCCCGCCGTCGATTGCTCCCAGGCGCGGCGAGGATGGTCGCGTGAGGGTCTTCAGCGGTACCCCGTGGGAGCCCCTGGCCGGCTACTGCCGTGCCGTGCGGGAGGGCGCTCAGATTAGCGTCTCGGGCACCACAGCGACGCACGGCGAGCGCCTCATTGGCGGCGGTGATCCGGCGGCTCAGACGCACTTTGTCATCGACAAGATCGAGGCAGCGATCAGCGCCCTAGGGGGACGCCTGGAGGACGTCGTGCGCACGCGGGTGTTCGTCAACGATATCGCCGACTGGGAGCCCGTAGCGCGTGCCCACGGCCTGCGCTTCGGAAGTATCTGCCCAGCCAACACCTTGGTGGAGGCACGCTTGGTGGGGATCGGTTACAAGGTCGAGATAGAGGCGGATGCGTGGGTGAGGCGCTAGGGAGAACCCTGGGGCTCGGCCGCTTGCCGCTGCCGCCCCCGTCGCAGTTTGGCTCGCGCCGCACGACGCCCTCAGAGGGTTCGAGTGTGAACGGTGTCATAGCTACGCCCTCCGGTCGCTGAAGTTCCCGCGTCAATTGACGATAAGCACGAGAAGGGGGCGAGCGGCGACAGCGTCGGCTCATCCGAACACGCCCTCCCACCACTTACGCGGGAGCGGCGACGCACACCGCGTGCGCGGGAGGAAGATCGCGAGGCCTGGGCAGTCATGGCAACGGTTAATCGGACGTCCGACAAACGTCAACTGAGTGGCCAACGGGTGATCGCTAAATGCGAGGTCATCGCCGACACGGCGAACCCTTACGCTTGGCATCCCGTCAAGTGCGGCTACATCGTCCTAAACGTTCGCGGTGGCTGCCTCTACCTTGGCGAGTGCTTGGATGAGAAGGACTTGGCAAACCTGTTCCCTGACGATGGTCGCGGCACGTTCATCAGGCTGACGCTATCCTCGGCCAGTGGGCCGGATGTGGAGCTGGAGTACGTGAAAGTCGCCTTCCAGCGAATCCGCAAGTACGCGGATCGCGAGGGCATCGTTTTCACGTTTCTCGATGTTTCGGAACGACAGCTGGATGTGCTGCTAAGCGCGATCGCCACCTTGCCGGCGATCGGTCACCGGGAGGAGGCCAGCGTGCCGTTCGACAAGGTGATCAGCTTGAATAAGACGGACCGCCTGACACTGTTGTGACAGTCCGAGCGGCGTTGTCCTCCGACGCCGCGACCGAGAGGGGCGGATGCGTGCCTGACGCTGTGCCCCTATCGCACGGCAGGTGCGTCACACGCGGGTCGGCCTAAGAATTCCATAGGCTTGAGTTGTCGTTGAACGAAGACGCGAATTGCACTACGCTGTCTTCGTAAAGCGACATCGGGGTCCTACCTTAGCTTGCTCCGCGTCGCTCACTCAGGGAGAGGATCGCCAGCACGCTCAAGGGGGGCGACATGCGCAGGGAAGCGCCACGGGGAAGGTACGTCCAACTCCTGGCTATCGCATTGGTAAGTGTCATGGTCCAGCCGCTGCCCGCAGCGGACGTGGATGGGGTCAAGTTTCTCGGCGATGAAACCGATCGCAACGTCGGCATCTTCGTCGGCGGTGACGGCGACTTCAACGCCGACGGCGTAGACGACCTGGTCATCGCCGCGTGGAAGACGGAGGCTCGCTCGGACGGTCGTGTCTACGTCGTCTACGGCGGTCAGCCCATCGACCCCGATTTCCGCTTGGGGGACCTGCTGGGCGGGGACGGCACTCTCGGCATCGCGCTCCACCCCGATGATGAACGCACCCGCGACCGCTTCGGCCGTTCGGCTGACTTCATCGGTGACGTCAACGGCGACGGGGTAGACGATCTCATCGTCGGCTCCATCTACTCAGGTCGCACGGAGATCAACGACCTCCCCTACGACGCGGGCGAGGCCTACGTGATCTACGGTCGCCCTGGCGGCCTACCCAATAACTTCAGCGTCGGCGCCCTGCTCGCGCAGAACGGCGGCGATGGCAGCCAGGGTTTCGTCATCCGCGGATTCCGGCGACAGGATGAGCTGGGTCGGTCGGTAAGCCGGGCGGGCGATCTCAATGGGGATGGCCTGGCGGATCTCGTCGTGGGTGCCCTGGTCGACACCTACATTTACGACGACCCGACGCCTGGCGACGGTCCGGGTGAGGCCTACGTGATCTTCGGCCGACCTGATGGCGGTTTCCCTGCCGAGATCGAAGTCGAGGCCTTGGTGAACGAGGGCGACGGCAGCGAGGGCTTCGTCGTGCGCGGGGTGAAGAACCTCGATCGCATGGGGGTGGTGGCCGAAGCGGGCGACGTAGACGGCGACGGCATCGACGACCTGGTGCTTGGCGCGCTTTCCGGCGGGCGAGGGGTGTCCGGCGAGGTGTACGTGATTTACGGCCGCAGCGATCCGTTCCCCAGCATCTTGGAGCTGGCATCGCTTCTGCCTAGCAACGGCGGCAATGGTAGCCAAGGCTTCGTGGTGGTCGGGGCAACGCCCGGCGATCGCCTCGGCCTGGTCCATGGGGCTGGGGACATCAACGGCGATGGCTTCGATGACGTGCTGATGGGCGCTTACCGAGCGGAACCCTTCGGCCTGATCGAGTCGGGTGCGGTGTATGCTATCTTCGGCACGCCGCGCACGGTGCGTGGCCCCGCCTTCGATCTGCGTTCCCTGTTCCCAGCCAATGGCGGTGACGGCAGTCGCGGGTTCATCGTGCCGGGTAGCGACGCGGGTGACCGCTTGGCCTCCGTGAGCACGGCGGGCAACGTCAACGGAGATGCCTTCGATGACATCATCGTTGGGTCCTTTCGTGGTGAGGAAGGGGGAGGCGGCAACAACACCTCCGATGTCGGTGAAGCCTACCTGATCCTAGGGCGGGCCATCTTCCCGCCCGTGTTCGTGCTCGACACGCTGCGACCGGAGTTCGCTGCCGACGGCAGCTCCGGGGCTGTGATTACCGGCGAGGATGCCGGTGGGCGCCAGGGCCGTGCCCTCAGCACCGCGGGTGACATCGACGGCGACGGCTACGATGACGTCGTGACCGGCGCCTGGCAGGCCGACGGTGAGGGCAACGGTCGCGACTCTGACGATGCCGGTGAGGCCTACCTTACCTACGGTCGGCCGGGCCTTCAGCCCTCCACGCTCAAGGTGGCGGTGTACGACAACCCGTTTCCAAATCCAGTGGTTGGCGCTTGCGCTGGCTCGGCCGTGGAGTTGTTCGACGACACCAACTTTGCCGATTCCCTAGGCACATTGCCGGTGGCCGTCTACGAATCCCTGCCTGAGGACCAAAACAATCGCATCAGCGCGATCGCCGTGCCTGCGGGCCTGCGGGTGCTGCTGTTCCGCGGCAACGACGTCTCCTTGGGAGCAGATCTCATCGTCACCGAGGACACGGTACTCGCCGGCGGCGACGACAACGCCATCAGCGCGCTGGTGGTGGAGTGCATCGACCCCCTGGGCGCACCCGAGCTCCTCAATCCCGGCGATCAACGAAACGGGGTGGGCGATCGCGTCAGTGTAGCCATCGCTGTTGCCAACACGGAGCAGGGGCCGTTCACGTTCACCGCAACAGGCCTGCCGCCGATTACGGGTATCAACCCTGTGACCGGGGTGATCGGCGGGCGCGTCTCCACGCCTGGGGTGTATCCAGTCACCGTGATGGCCAGTAATCGTTACGGAGGTATGGGCGAGGTGTCCTTCACTTGGGCAGTGGCCGACCTTGCCGACAACGTGCCACCGACGCTCATGGATCCGGGGCCGCAGACGGACTTCGTGGATGCGGAGGTCGCATTGCAATTGCAGGGCGAGGATGTCGATGGCGATGCCCTGACCTACGCGGCAGCACCCCTACCCGATGGACTGACTCTCGATCCCGCGACCGGGCTGATCTCCGGCAGGCCCACGCCCGAGCAAACACTGACGGTCAGCGCCACCGCGACGGACCCAGGCGGTGCCAGCGCTGCAGTCACCTTTTCCTGGGACGTGGCACTCGAACCCAACGTCCCACCGATGCTGGAACAGCCCCCCGACCAGCGCACGGTGGTGGACGAGCCGACCTCGCTGCAGCTCATCGCAAGTGACGGCAACGGCGACGAGCTGACCTTCGCTGCTGCCGGGCTGCCCGACGGCCTCACCATCGATCCGGCCACGGGACTGATCAGCGGCACGCCCATCACCGTTGGTGAGTTCACCGTGACCGCGTCGGTGGTCGATACGCGAGATGGCAGGGATGAGGTGACCTTCCCCTGGCGTGTGCTGGACGATGAGGTGCTGATCGAGACGAGCTTCGACCAGGACAGTGACGGCTTTACCTACATCGACGATGCCTTCCGCGGCACCGACGAGCCGATCTACGCGGACGGTAGCTACGGCAACGACAAGGGGTTCGAGGGCGGTGGCCTCGAGGTCTTGACAGGTGGCGTCGACGACGACGACATCACCGGTATGTCCGGCGCTTGGACCCGTGCCTTCACCCTGGTGGAGCCAGCCCTGGTCTCCCTCACGCTGCGCTACGAGCTCGACCACGCGGCCTCGCATGAGTCCGATGAGGTGGTGCAGGCCTTGGCATCGATCGACGGGGTGCTTCTCGGCACCGGGGGCAGCGATGCGATAGCGGAGCTCGTGGGCGTCAACGGCAGCCCCGACGACGGCGTCGTCAGCACGGGTTGGCAGGTCTTTAGCGCCACGGTGTCGCTGCCTGCTGGCGAGCACGTGCTAACGCTTGGTAGTTTCCACAGCAAGAAGACCGTGGACGACGAGGTCTCCCGCGTTCGCTACGATGACGTGAGCCTGACCATCGTGCCGGTGATCGTCGATGCGCGTTTCGACGACGACAGTGACGGGTTTGCCTACGCCGACGATGCCTTCCGTAACACCAGCGCCCCCGCCTATGCGAATGGTGCTTACGAGAGTGGCGGCGGCTTTGAGGGTGGCGGCCTGTCGGTGACCACCGGCGGTATCGACGATGACGACATCAGCGGCATGTCCGGTGCATGGTCGCGAAGCTTCAGTCTTTCCGAGGCATCGACCGTGACCCTGTCCCTGCGCTACGAGCTGGTGCTGAGCGGGCAGCACGAGAGCGACGAGTTCGCCCAGGTGCTCGCCTCCATCGATGGCGCTTTGATCGGGCGCGATGGCGGCGAGGTGATCGATGAGTTGGCGGGACCGGACGATGACGACAGTCCCAATCTCAGTACGGGCTGGCAGACCTTCAGCGCCACAGTGTCCCTCGCGGCGGGCGAGCACACCCTTGCCGTCGGCGGTTTCCACAACGAGAAGACCTTCGCCGACGAGGACGCAATAGTCCGCATCGATGAGGTGTTGATCGCCCTCGAGTAAGGCACAGATGGCCACGCCGCCTCGTCAGTGGCCCTCTCACCTCAGCATCCGCGCGAGAACAACCACGTGCCAGGGGCGCCGTTAGTTGCCCAGACGGGGGTTTCATCCGCTGAAGCGGGTTTCGGGAGGGCCGCCTTCGCAGCGGTATACGGTGAGCATCTCGAGGCGTCGCCAGGTGCTCGCTCAGCGGGCTAGGCGCGCAACGCGGGCGATGGCTTTCGATGCCGTGAGGGCTAGCACCGCCATGGCGGCAAAGCGAAGGACTAGTTCGCTGCCGTGAGCGCCAGCTGGTTGCGCCGCCTCGCCGCCGACTGGTGCCTAGGGAAGGTAAGCTCTCGCCCGTGCGCTGCTCCTCGCTTGTGGGCTGCGAAGTGTGCGCAGCGATAGTAGCTCCAAGTCTGCCCGGTAGCGCCGTCTCAGCCGCCGTAGTCACGGGCCCTTCCGGCTCGCCGCAATGCAGCGACCGTCTTGCCATCGCAGTCCTCCAAGTTGGGAGCCTGCACTGAGCCGTCTAGGCCGACGGTAACCAAGACGGGGTTGGAGGTCAGAGACTTGTACAAGGTGGCGCCATCTTCGATGCGGGCGCTCACGTAGAAGACAAGCTGGTCCCAGGGCAGCACCTGCGTTGGATCGTCAACGGAACACACGATGACGTCCGGTGGATCGCCGAACACTCCGCCCAGCGCAGACGTGCCGACGCCGGCCAGTAGTGCGATGGCCGCAGTCGCGATAGCGGACGTCGATGTACGGTAGCGCATGGGAACCTCCTGAACCGTGTGAGCCTCAAGGATAGTTCACTTCCTAAAGCAACAGGGTTCCCCTTTCGAGGGGCGAACGCCTGGTGTGCCTTCTCGTGCGACAATCGTTCGCGCCGGCGAGCCGGGGGAGCCATGAGCAAGCAGATCACACGCAGAGACTTCTTAAACGGTACGCAAGTCGCCTTGGGGGCGAGCCTGCTCACGCCGTGGAGCGAGGTGTTCGGTGCGGCAGCGTCGACGGCTGCGTATCCGCCCGCGCGAACAGGTCTGCGCGGCACCCACGACGGTGCCTGGGAGACGATGCACGCACGCGTTGCGGGCAAGCGTTGGCCCGCTGAGGCGCCGAGTGAGCATTACGATCTCGTGATCGTCGGTGCCGGTATCAGCGGGCTGTCGGCCGCCTACTTCTACCGCCAAGCGCAGCCCCAGGCACGCATCCTGCTGCTGGATAACCACGATGATTTCGGCGGCCACGCCAAGCGCAACGAGTTTCGCATTCAGGGCCGCACGCGCATTGGCTACGGCGGTACGGAGGCCATCGATACGCCCTCGTCCTACACGGCGATCGCGCGCCAGCTGCTCGAGGACATAGGCATTGATCTGCAGCGCTTCTACAAGTACTTCCATCAGGATCTGTACGCGTCGATGGGGCTGGGCCACTCGATCATGTTCGATGCGGCCACCTATGGCGAGCGTAAGCTAGTCACGGGCTACGGTTCGCGATCATGGGAGGCCTTCGCTGGCGATACGCCGATGAGCGCGCAGGCGCGCGCCGACCTGGTACGCATCTTTACGGAGAAGCGGGACTACCTACCTGGGCTCTCCTACCAGCAGAAGTACGCCCTGCTCGCGAAAACCAGCTACCTCGATTTCCTGCGCGATTACGCCAAGGTGGATGCGCAGGTTCTCGGCATCTACCGACAGTGGTTCCGCAGCTTCTACGGATTGGGATCGAAGGACGTGCCAGCGCTCCTAGTCAGCGAGTACGGCGACGGCGGTGGACTGCCAGGCCTCGCGCACACGATGCCACGCGTGGGGCACCGCGGAGACGAGCCGTACATCTTCCACTTCCCCGATGGCAACGCTTCGGTGGCGAGGTTGTTGGTGCGTGCGCTGCTGCCTGAGGTCGTGCCCGGGGTTACGATGGAAGACGTCGTGACCGCCGTGGTGGACTACGAGGCTTTGGACCGTGCCGATGCGGATCTGCGTCTGCGCCTGGAGAGCACGGTGATTAACGCTCGGCACACGGCCGATGAGAAGTGCGTGGACGTCACTTACGTCCGCCACGGTAAGTCGCGCACCGTTCGCGCCGGCAAGTGCATCATGGCCTGCTACAACGCCGCTATTCCCTATCTCTGCCCGGAGCTGCCGAAGGCTCAGAAGGAAGGGCTGGCTTACAACGTCAAGGTGCCTCTTACCTACACGAAGGTACTTATCAGCAACTGGAAATCCTTCGTTGAGCAGGGCATCTCCTACGTCTACTTCACCAACGATTTCTATAAGCAGATCGAGCTAGACTATCCCGTCAGCATGGGTGACTACGCCTTCGATAAGCGGCCCGATCAACCGATGATCGTCCACCTCTGCAATGTGCCCTATTTCGATGACATCGACGGGCCCGAGCAGTGGCGCGCCGGGCGCCGGCAGCTGCTGGCCACGTCCTTCGATACCTTCGAGTACCACGTGCGCGATCAAATGGACGCGGCGCTCAGGGCAGGTGGTTTCGACGCCGAGCGCGATATCGAGGCGATCACAGTCAATCGCTGGCCTCACGGCTACGCCTACAACCCGATCTACCTGTGGGAGCCCGAGTGGTCGGACCCGGCTTCCACACCGTGGGCGATCGGGCGCAGGCCATTTGGGCGCATCGCCATCGCCAACTCAGATGCGGGGGCGAGTTCCGATACGAACACGGCGATCACCGAGGCCCATCGGGCGGTGGGCGAGTTGCTGGTCTGAGCTGTCCTTCGATCACCTTGCAGAAGCGCTCGGCAGTCGCAGCCTGATTCAGGTAGCGATCGGCGCACATTGCGGTTAGCCGCAGAAGGAGTCGTCCCCTCGCGGTCACCGGAAACGCCTCCTTTGCTTGCGGCTGCGACGAGTTGCGGACGTGGCATCGGGTGCAATGGCATGGGCACAAGCCCGATGGGCGACTTGCGCTTGAGGCTTCTACGTATAGCGAGGCGAGGAAGCGGTTCCTACCATCAGCGCTACAACGCAAACGATAAGCCGTCGCCTGGCCGACGGCGACCCAAGGCACCGCTATGTCAACGCTCATCGCCGAAGGAAGCGACGCCCCGGGGAAGCGCCCCGTCGGGATCGTCACCAAAGCCCCCCTCTCCGCCGTAAGTGGCTTCCTACTGCGCCCCCAAGGTGCTCCCCCTGCGGTAGAACAGTTGGATGTCGAGGCCATTATCGAAGAGATCAAGCGACGCGGGGCCGTGATGCTGCAGGGCTTCTCCCTCGACGTGCCGGCCTTCGAGCGCCTGTCCGATCGATTCCGCTGCGAGTTTGCAGATAACCTCGGCAGCGGTTCCCTACGCGAGACCGTCAACGGGGCGACCGACGGGACCATCCAGAACGTGGCCTACCGCTACGGTGAGGGGCGCCAGCGCACCTTCCCACTGCCGCTGCACGCGGATCGGGCCTACGTGAAATCCTCGCCTCACGCAATGTTCTTCTTTTGCCAACGCCCAGCCGCTAGCGGCGGTCAGACGACGATCGCGGACGGTCTGAGCGTATACAAGGGCTTAAGCGACCGAACCCGTGCATTGTTTGACACCACGCGCGTGAAGTACATCCGTCACTACGGCGCTCACGAGTGGCCCTTGCTCTACCGTACCCAGGATCTCGACCAGGTACGCGAGTACTGCGCGCGAAACGACATGACCCTGCGGGCGACTGCCGATGGCTCGATCCGCACTGAGTTCGTCACGAGCGCGGTGCCGCTCACTCGCTGGCAACGTCAGCCTGCGTTCTGCAACAGCGTGCAGATCGGCTACTGGCAGGAGCACGCGCTGAGGCGAAAGATCAACTACGTGCGCTTCGAAGACGATCGTGAGATCCCCGCATCTGTGATGGCGGAGGTGGATGAGGTGAGCGCCGCCCTCACGGTCGAGGTGCCCTGGGAGAGCGGCGATCTGGTGATCGTGGACAACACGCGTATGTTGCATGGCCGTCGCCGCTTCGATGACGAGCAGCGCGCCGTAATGGTGCGCATGGCATCTCGGGTGCACTGGTGACTACGTCCAGCCATTCGGCTCAATCAAGTGCCTAAGTCAAGGAGCTCCCACCGTGTCGTCTCCGAACGCCGCTGAGTCCCGGCCCGCCTTCCGTTCCCCGACCGCCGCGGATATCCCCGGCTTGCTGCCGAGTGCCACCGAAGCACCACCGTCGGCGCCGACTGTTCAACCCGACTACACGGCGGCGCGTTCGATGTTGGACTTCATCGACCGAATGAGCGAGCGCCTGCGCCCGGGTGCTCAACGCTTCATTCGACACTTGGTACCGCAGATCCGAGAGACGTATCGGGCCATGCACCTCGCTCTGGATCGCACCAGCGCCGATCTCGATGAGGTGCGGTGCGCCCTCGACATGTTGTCAGCGCGAGCCGCCCCAGCGAGAGTGGCGGGCGATGGTGCGGTGGTCCTGCGCAGCGAACCTGCGGCGCCGGGTGAAGCGCTGGATGATGATCTGGTGGAAGCTGCATACGCCGGTATCCTCACCCTTGCAGAGCGCCTGGGGAGCATGGGCTCTGAACGGCTTGCCGAAGCCATCGAGACCATCGAGCTCGGATTCCTCGCCCTCGAGGCTGCCTACCGAGAGCAGACCCAGCAGCTAGCACAAGCACGAGAGCGTCTCGCGCAGGGCTGGGCGAAACGCACCGCAGCGCTGCCCACACCAGACGATCCACCCCCACCACCGACGCCTGGGGAGCTGGATCAGTTCGGTCTCACGGCGCAGCAGGTCAGGTTCTTTGAGGACAATGGCTGCGTTGGCCCGATCACCCTGTGTTCACCAGCGGAGGCGGCTCGTATCCGTCGCTGGATCGATCGCACTGGGTTCTTGCATACGGCCTCACCCATCTACGCTTCGGGATCACCTCGTGGCGGCGCGGAGGCGCGCGATTGGCACCTGGTTTACCCGGAGGTGCACGCGCTCTGCACCCATCCGTCGATGGTCGCGGTGATGCGAGCGTTGCTGGGCCCGGACCTCTTGCTGTGGCGTTCCCAGTTCATGCGCAAGGAGGCAGGAGCGAGCGCCCTTGCGTGGCACCAAGACGGCTCCTTCCCCGGTGGCAAGATGATCCCCGCCCTAGATCCCGCGAAGACCGTGTCTGCCTGGCTCGCTATCGATTCGGCGCAGGTGGACAACGGCTGTGTCTGGGTGGTGCCCGGCTCGCACAAGGGAGAGCTCGAGTACGAGCGACGCGAGGCGAGGCCAAGGACTGTTCCATCGAGGGTTCGAGGTGCAGTACGCCATCGCCCAGGAACAGGCCGTGCCGATGGTGCTGGAGCCGGGTCAGTTCATGGTCTTCGACTGTCAGACGCTGCACGGCTCTAGTCACAATCCTTCGCCGTGGCGACGCCTCGGGCTGGCCGCGCGCTACACGAGCACGGAGGTGCGGGTGTACGAGGGGCAGGATGTGGATGGGCAGGGCTACGCGCTTGACCGCTTTGGGTGCGTGCTCGTGAGCGGCGAGGACCGCTACCGGCACAACGTGATGGCGCACGCTCCGAAGGCATAGGCCGAGCCCAGCACGGTTCGCTTCGAAGGGGCGCTGACTCGAAAATCATGGGCCAACTTCTAGCGCGCTTATGGTAAAAGTCCGGCATGGACCCGGTTTCGAACGAATCGCGCACCCTCGCTTTGACCCCCAAGTGCTCGCCACCAGGGCGCACTGCTGGCCGCTCAGTAGCGCTTTGCGTATCGCTCGGGTCCATGTTCTTGTTCCTGTGGGCCCCTCCGGCGCCGGCTCAGCCGGGCGTCACCGAACTCGTAGACCAGGCTCAGGCTGCGATTAGCGTGGGCGACACGGAGCGCGCGCTGGCGCTATCGAACCAGGCCGTAGCCCTAGCCGTACAAGCCGGTGACCCAACGCTACAGGGCAATGCCCTACGAAGGCGCGCCGAGGTGCTCAGGCGATTCAATCGCTACGATGAAGCCGAGGCGGCTTTCACCCAGGCACTCAGTCACCTTGCACCTCTGGAGGCCTCCGTAGCGCTTGGCTACACGCAGCATGGGATAGCGCAAGTACATCGCTACCGCGGCGAGTACGCGATCGCGCTCTCCCGACTGCGCGAGGCGCAAGAGACCTTTGGGCAGCTGGAGTACGATCCCGGGCTCATCGACGTATTCAACTCTTTGGGTGTGGTCTACGATCACTTGGGCGAGCTCGATCGCTCCCTCGAGTGGCACAGCCGTTCGTTGACGCTATCGCGAAAGACCGGAAACGAGACCGGCATTGCCGATGGGCTTTACGCCATCGGTCACGTGCACCGTCAGCTGAAGGAGTTCACGCAGGCCCTGGCGTACTTCCAAGACGCGCTCAGGTTGGATGTGGCGACGGGCGATGCGCAGAACATCGCGCGCAGTCACATGCAGGTGGGAACGACCTACGGCGCCCTCGGCAACTACGAGACGGCTCGGGCCCACGTGGAAGATGCACGGGATATGTTCGCTCGTATCGGCAGCCCGCGAGACGTGGATTGGGCCCTGGGCGCCTTGGCCCACTTCGATGTCAAGCAGGGGAACTTCGATGCCGCCATGCCTGTCTTGGAGCGCGTGCTGGAGCAGGCGACGGCCCGCGGCTGGTCGGTTCTCAGCGTGCGTGCGCTCCTCGACATGGCAAGACTCGAGAGCGCGGGTCAGCGCCATGGGGAAGCGGTCCGCTACGCCCAGGAAGCGTTGGCCACAGCGAAGGCCCACGACACGAAGCGCCAGGTGCTGATGGTTTACGAGGAGCTCTCGCGCCTCTACGAGGCGGCGGGCCAACCGGCGGCAGCGCTCGCCGCACTGCGTAGCTACATGCGGACTAAAGAGGCGTTGTTCGACCGCAGGCGCACGTCGGTCATCGCGGTGATGCAGAGCGAGGCGGAGTTCGAGCGCCAGTCGATCGCCCTGGAGCTCTCGGAGAAGGAGCAGGCGCTGACCGATCTTGCCCTGCAGCGCGAGACAACCCTGCGCAGCGTGGGGCTTGCAGCCCTGCTTGGGTGCTTCCTACTGTGTTTCCTTGTCTATGGACGCATCGTTGCGAAAGGGCAGAACCGCCGACTAGCGCTAGAGGTGGAAGAGAAGACCCGCAAGGTGCGCGAGAGTCACGACGAACTGGAACGCGCGTACGCAGCAGTCAATCATGCGAGCCTTACGGATCCGTTGACAGGCCTGTCCAATCGCCGATTCCTGGAGCACCATCTGGCGACCGACACGGCGCTTGCTGCGAGCGGCCGGGACAATCCATCAGCGCGGCCCAATGAGAACGACCTTATCTTCTTTCTCATCGATCTCGATCACTTCAAGGCGATCAACGATCGGGAGGGGCACGACGCAGGCGATGCGGTGCTGGTCGAGGTCAGCCGTCTGCTGGAGCGGGAGTTCAGAACCAGCGACTACGTGGTGCGTTGGGGGGGAGAGGAGTTTTTGGTGGTCGTTCGCTTCGTTGGGCGTTGGGAAGCGCCGGTGATTGCGGAGCGCGTGCGCGCCGCGATCGCCCGCTGCGAGATTCCCGCCGCTGGGGGACGAACCTTGCACTGCACCTGCTCCATCGGCTTCGCCGCTTACCCTCTGCTACCGAGTCAGCCCACGGCCGTGAGCTGGCAGGAGGTGGTGACACTCGCCGATAGCGCGCTCTACCAGGTGAAGCGGACCCACCGCGACGGCTGGGCTGGCTACACCCTGGCCACGCCCCGACTCGCCCTTACGAAGCCGATCGCACAATGGGTGGAGCCGGCGTTGCGAAGCGGGGCGCTGCAGACCATCAGCTCCACCGGTGGCGGTGTCGAATAAGTTGACACGGGGGATCCGAAAGCCGCTGTCTGCTGCGGTGCGGACCAGCTGCGTCGCGTATAAGTCGCTGATAACGTAGAATTCATGAATTGGGGCACGCATTTTGCAAAAGTGAGTTGTGCTCCCCGATCACAACAAAGACACAAGGACGTCTCCTATGCGCATGATGCTCTGCGCCGCCGCCCTCAGCGCGGCTGGCTTGCTCGCAGCCGGAAGTGCCTCCGCAACGATCTTCAACTACGACAACGACGGCGGTACGTTTGGTAACGGCGGTTCTTTCAGCAATATCAGCTCCAGCTACAACGACGCTTCCGAGCGCCTGACGTGGGTGGTGGATGATGCAACGCGCGGCGGCGCCAGCATGGACGGCGCGTGGCTCGTCCTCAGCGACGGCCCGAACCCCAAGCGGGCCGACGTCAACGAGCTGGCTATCTTCTACATGGACTTCGTGAACGATCGCATGGCCGTCTACGCCTACAATGGTCTGAACGACTCAGACAGCTGGCGCAACCCAGCGGTGTTCCTCGGCGACTACTCGGGCGGCATCATCAACACTGGGACCAGCAAGGGCTTCTCCATCAATGCCGGCCCGATCAACAGCTTCCCAGTGCCCAACGACGGTGACGGCTGGGAGGGCGCTCGCTTCGGTGCGAACATCGGCATTTGGTTCCACCCAGTGTTCGGCCTTAACGCCGGCTACAACGGCGATGGTAGCCTCAACGAGTGGAGCTTCAGCGCCCAGACCTGGCTGGATATCAACGGTGGTCACACCACTGTTGATGAGCCCTCTATGCTCGTGCTGATGGGCGCCGGCTTCCTAATGTTAGGCTTCGCGCGCCGCCGCCGCTCTTAAGCAGTTACAACGATCGTAGGGCCGCCTCACTCGGCGGCCGAGGGCTGCGCATCGGGTGGTGCGCAAGCCCTTTGCCGTTGTGGCCTCGCCCTTCTAGTGGAGTGTAACAGCTAGATTCGGAGTACAATTCCAGCTATGAGTACTCCTATCCATTTGACCGACGAAGAGCGGGCCGAACTGAGACGTCAGGCGAGTCAACAGAGCGGCCCTGCAGCGCTGGCGAGAAGAGCGCGG
>JBCCWS010000051.1 GCA_039193195.1 Pseudomonadota bacterium | reverse complement strand
GCGTACCTAGTGGGCCGCTTGGAAAATATGGTAACGCTCAGTCTGCGTAGGGGCAGCGTCAGCATGGCGCGTCGCGCAGCCAATGGCTTTGCCATTGGAAAGCGTTGCAACGCCGCGGACGCTGCCCCTACGCAGACCCGAAGGGCGAGTAGCACGGGCGCCATCGCGGCGTTCGTCAAATGCAGCCATAGCTCGGCTATGGCTGCAATCGACCGCCTTGCCCTGGCGCCCGTGCTACTCGCTGAGCGTCACCTTAGTTACCAAGCGGCCCACTAGTCACGCTGCGGGGCGCATCGCAAAGCCCCTGGTAGCATCGGAGCGGCGGGACACCTGAATCGAACGCAAGGCGCTGGTTGTCTTGAGGCTTCGGCGTTAAGTCGGCAGTGATTGAGGTCGATGGGGCCGTCGCTGTCGGAAACATGCGTCTTGGCCGTCCGTAGAATGACGGACGCGATGCGGCAACACTTGAGATGTGTCCGCATACGCGAACGCCATAACAACGAGCAACGGACGGCCCGAGACCTACCCCATGCACCCGATACGAAGACCTTCATGCCCGTGCGCTGCAGGCGTACTGCTGGCTATCGCATTCACGAGCGTTGCCCACGATCCAGGGCTAGCACTCGACGTTCCGGCGACACCCGCACAGGTTGGCGCCGACTGTGCCGATCACAACCCTCTGCGCAACGTGTATTTCGGCGATCTGCACATTCACTCGGAGCTCTCCCATGACGCCTGGGTGTTTGGCACGCTAAACGGACCGGGGCAGGTTTACGCGCAGAGCGCCGACACCCTGGATTTCGCAGCAGTCACCGACCACGCTAGGTATCTCGCAGAGGTCAGCATGTGTAAGGATCCCGGCTCGCTTGCCTACCAGCATCCAGGCTGCGTGGAGTACCGCCAGGGCATTCTCAATCCCCTCAACCTGAACAGAATCTGCAAGGCGAGCGAGCCCGCCGTAGACCCGGCCACGTGCGATCGCGTTTCGCGCAAGGTCTGGCGCCGCATCAAGTTCCAAGCGGACGCGGCCAACGACCCCTGCGAGTTCACCACCTTCACTGCTTACGAATACACCCTAGGGTCACAGTTCAACGGCGGCAGCCTGCATCGTAATGTCTACTACGTCGGTGATGTTACGCCTAGGGTCGCGCACGACTCGTGGGACTACCGCTCGCGTGAGGCCTTGTGGTCAGCGCTGGAAGCTGAGTGTCTCGACGTGGCCGGCTGTGAGGTCATCGCCATCGCGCACAACCCCAACCAGAGCGAAGGCCTGGAGTTCGACAGCACCGACCTAACCGCCGACGTGGCCGAACAACGCCGACGCTTCGAGCCCCTAGTGGAGGTCTTCCAGCACAAGGGCAGTTCCGAATGCCATCCGACCTTGGCCGACGACGATTCGGAGTGCGCCTTCGAGCAGCCACCGGTGGATCGCCTGCTGCCGCCTGGCACGGATGAAGTGCCGCCAGGCTCCTTCGTCCGCACTGCCCTAAAGGACGGATTAGCGTTAGAGTCAGCGCTGGGCGTGAATCCCTTTCAGGTTGGGTTTATCGCCAGCACTGACTCCCACAACGGCATCGGCGGCACCACGGAGGAGGCCCTCTACTCGGGTAACTCCGGCGACCGCGACGACACGCCCCTGCGCCGCCTCGACGGCCCCTCCGCCTATTACAACGCGGGTGGCCTCACGGGCATCTGGGCCGAGGAGAACACGCGTGAGGCTTTGTTTGCCTCCCTCACGCAACGTGAGACCTTCGCTACCAGTGGTACGCGGTTGACCGTGCGCAGCTTCGCGGGCGAGAGCTTCGAAGAGGAGCTGTGTGGCGCATCGGATCTCCTGCAGCAGGCCTACGCAAATGGGGTGCCCATGGGAGGCGAGCTTTCCGAGCTCTCGGGCGCCGCCCCGGCCATCTTGCTGCTTGCCGAGGCCGACCCGGCGAGCGCGCCAATCCAGGAAGTGCAGATTGTGAAGGGATGGTATTCGGGCGGTGAGACGCACGAGCAAGTGATTCGGCTGGCGACCTACGCGCCCGGGCAGGAGGTCGCTGCCGACTGCCAGGTCTGGCGCGATCCGCAATTCGATCCTCTCGCGCCCGCCTTCTACTACCCGCGGGTCTTTGAAGCGCCAACGCCGAGATGGAGCACCCTTGACTGCGCAGCCGTGAACGCAGACTGCGATCGCCCAGAGGAGCTACCAGAGCCCTTCGCCGTGTGCTGTGACGGCAGCGTGCCGGAGACCATTCGTGAGCGCGCCTGGGGCTCACCGATCTGGTACTCGCCCTAGGCCAGTACGCGCACCTGCGATCATCGCCGCCTCGCTTAAGCGCCTGGACGTCTCGCTCTGGCGGGGGCTCGGCCAGGCCGTGTCGAGCACCCCACTTGGCCCTAACGCTTGTGCTCCGGACTCTGAAAATCAGAGTGGCATCCCGCCGCCCACACCTCCGGCTGATTGCCGTGGGCGGGAATGCCGCCCGCGTCCTTCAGCATTCTCGCCAGGTGCAGGCAGTTCCATACCAGGAACGTAGTGTTCCTGTTGGTGAAATCATTCTCCGGGCCGCCAGAGCCTTCGTCCATGTAGGAAGGGCCAGGGCCCGCTTCGCCCATCCACCCGGCGTCCGCCTGAGGTGGCACCGTGTAGCCGATGTGGGAGAGGGAGAAGAGAACGTTCATAGCGCAGTGCTTAACGCCGTCCTCGTTGCCGGTGATGAGCGTAGCGCCCACCTTGCCGTAGTCTCGGTACTGCCCCTTGTCGTTGAAGCTGTGTGTGTAGCCGTACATGCGCTCCAGAACGCGATTGCACACAGAGCTCTTCTCGCCGAGCCACACGGACGTGCCGATGATCAGGATGTCGCAGGCATCGACCTTGGCCTGGATGTTGGGCCAGTCATCGCGCGCGTAGCCGTCGACGCCGGTGTAGTCGTGGCCAAGGCCTGCCGGTAGCTCGTAGTCAACAGGGCGCAGGATCTCGGTCTTGACTCCGTTCGCCTCGAATACCCCTTGGGCAACGCGCAGCAAGCCCTCAGTGTGTGACAAGTTGGGGCTGCGCGTGAGCGTGCAGTTGAGCATCAACACGCTCAGGTCGCCGTAGGTGGCGGGCGCCTTCTGGCACTGCTCGCCTCTGATTCTCTCGTGCTGTTCGCTCATTGTGGTTGCCCCCGTTCATTGAGTGTGTGGTGCTCGGCAGCGCGATCTGCGCTGCGGACACCCGCTGCTGGGTCGCTATAGTCGATCCTAGAACCCATCAGTTCAATACCCGGTGCAGTGGCATGCGGGCGCGGCTTGGGTGGTGGGCACTTCGGCGCGTACGGCAGCTCCACGGATGGCAGGGCAGCGAGCGCTTCGAGGAACATCGAAACGGCGCCTTGGCCGCCGCTCACGATTTTGGGACCTAGCGGTTCTAGGGGCTGTTTGGTGCGGCAGGCCCGCACGAGGGCATCGCGTCCCTAGGCATTGGTTGGCGTGACGTCGTCATCTTGGTCGGCCGCCGAACGCTCGATGCTTGCGTCCTTCTTAACTGAGCCGAGCAGATTTCTAAGGTAATCGAGCTCTTCGGCCACCCGGTCGGTGGCCCGAAGGCCCTCGTCGATCGCCGGTTCGGCCTTGTGGAAATCCAAGATCTGCATACCACCGAGACGTGGGTTGATCTGCACGACGGGAGGCTCACCCGCCATCCGGCTGCGCGTGATGCGGTCCTGCATGATGGCGATCGTACCGGCCATCACGTCGAAGAGTGAGGGTTGCGCTGCTTTGTCTGCCTTGGCGTTGCCCCCGCTCGGCAGGAGGTTGCCGAGCATGTCTCCGAGACGCTCGAGTATCTCCCTTTCATCGCGCCGTTCCGCTTCGCGGGCGCTGGCAGTCGCTGACGGGGCGGGGCGCTCCTCGCGTTCGCGGCGATGTACGTCGAGCCCATCGGTGTTGAGGTTGACTGCGATCACCAGGTCCGCCCCTAGGGCGTGGCAGAGGGAGACGGGCACTGGATTGACCACTCCGCCGTCGATCAGCCAGCGACCGTCGCGCTGCACGGGCACGAACAGTCCGGGGAGGCCGCTGGAGGCGCGCACGGCGTCGAGCATAGAGCCCTGGCGCAGCCAGACTTCGCCGCCCGTTTGCAAATCCGTCGCCACAGCGCCGAAGCCGATAGGGAGCGATTCGATCGGATGATCTTCCAGCAGGCCGCTGATCGTGCTCATCAGCTTGTTGCCGGCGATAAACCCGCCGCGCCCGAGAGTGGTGTCGAACATGGTGAGCACATCGAGCCAGCGCAGCTTTGCGATCCACTCCTCGAGCACCGTGAGCTGGCCGCTGGCGTAGGCGGCGCCCACCAACGAGCCGATCGAGGCCCCCGTGACCACCTGCGGGCGCAGGCCGATCTCCTCCAGGCGGCGAATCACGCCGATGTGAGCCCAACCGCGCGCGGCGCCCGATCCAAGGGCCAGCCCCAGCTTCAGTGCTGTCATAAAAAGTGCTCGGAACCTCTTGATTTTCCGGAGTGACTGGTGTGCGACGCGGCCTAGCCACAGTTTTTGACAAGCTGCGAAGCGGCCAAGGATAATCGAGCGGCTGCGAACGCGGCACCCCTCCGATTTAACTCTAATGAGGCGCTATGGCCACTTGCGAAATGCGCGGGGAATTCAAGCCCGGGTTCGATGCTGTCCTCACTCCGCAGGCGCTGGAGTTCGTCGCTCGGCTGACCGAGCGCTTCGGCAGCCGGGTGGATGAGCTGCTTGCGACGCGCGAGCAGCGGCAGCAAGCCGTAGATGGCGGTGCGCTACCCTCGGTGGCGGTGCGTACGCGCGAGATCCGCGAATTGGACTGGATCATCGCCGATATTCCGGAGGATCTGCTCGATCGTCGCGTTGAGCTGCTTACCCCAGCGCGGCCCCAAGAAGTGCGAGATGCCCTGCGGTCCAGCGTCAGCGTCTGTATCGCCGACCTCGAGGACACGCTCTCGCCCACTTGGGACAACGTGATCCAGGGGCACCGCTGCCTGCAGGGCGCGGCTACCGGCACGCTACTGGACGGCGATGAAGGGGCAGAGCAAACGGAGGTCACCCTAGGCATGCGCCCGCGCGGTTGGCACATGCAGGAGAAGCATCTGTACGTGGGTGGCCGTCCCGTCCCTGCATCGCTCGCGGACTTTGGCCTGTACTTGTTCCACTGTGCTGAGGCACTCACTGGACGAGGCAGCGGACCCTACCTGTCCCTGCCGAAACTCGAGGGCCATCAGGAAGCGCGCCTGTGGGCATCGATCTTCGAGTTTGCCGAAAACGAGTTGGGTCTGCGTCAGTATTGCATCCGGGCAACTGCCTTTATTGAGACGGTGCCAGCGATCTTTGAGATCGACGAGATCCTCTATGTGCTGAAGGACTACCTGGTGGGCCTGGAGTGCGGCCCCGCCGATTACGTGTTCAGCTTCATCAAGACCCTGCACGCCCACCCGGACTTCGTCCTCCCAGACCAGCTGAACTTCGATCGTAGCGCCGAGTTCCTGCAGAGCTACAGCCGCCTTGCGGTGCATACGGCACACCAACGCAGCATCCTCGCCATCGGCGGCACCGCGGCAAGCTTGCAGGAGGGCGCGGCCCACGCGGAGAGTTTCCTCGCCAAAATCCGCGCGCAGAAGCAGCGCGAATTCGAGATGGGCTTCGATGGTACCTGGGTCGCCCAGCCCTCTATGGTCCCGTTGATTACGGAGATCCTCTCCGACCTGATGCCTGGCCCGAATCAGCTCAGCGTGACCGGCGGTGGCGAGGAGATTACCGCAGAGGCGCTCCTGACACCCCCGCAGGGTCCAGTGACGGAGCCCGGGGTGCGCCGGAACATCCGCTTCGCGTTACGCTACCTAGCTGCATGGTTAGGTGGAGAAGGCTGCATTTTCTTCAATAACCGTCGCGAGGATATGGCCACGGCCGAGTCCGCCCGCGCCCAGCTATGGCAGTGGGTGCATCACGATGTCACCCTAGAGACTGGCGAATCGATGGATGAGGCCTGCTTCCGTCGACTACTCGCCGAAGAGGTACCGCTCGCCGCGGGGGATCTAGCTGCCTTGGGCGTAGACAGTGAGCGACTGAGTCTGGCGGCAGACCTGATCAGCGACGTCGTGCTGCGTAAGGACTTCGTGCCGTTCCTATCGGTGCAGGCATACGCTCACCTTCCCTAGTGTCCTGAGTTAGAAGTTCGTTGATGAATCCGCGGCACCTTTTCGCCCCTGAACACGTTGCTCCTCCTCCCGTGGGACCTGCCACGCTCGTCGTCGCGCCGCGCTCAGGGACAAAGACTCGCGTGCGAATTCATCAACGAACTTCCAACCCAGGACACTAGTGACCGCCTTTGACCTGAGCTGCCGGCGTTGCGATCGACTGGCACAGTTTCTCGATAACGTTCGCAACGACTATCCTGACTACCACGCAGCGCCGGTCGCGGCCTTCGGCGTCAAGGTCCCTCGCTTGCTCATCGTCGGCCTCGCGCCGGGCATGCACGGCGCTAACCGCACGGGCCGCCCCTTTACCGGAGATCACGCCGGCACCCTGCTGTACGAGACCCTGCACGCGTACGGTTTCGCCTCCCAAGCGAAGGCTACGTCCGCGCACGACGGCATGGAGCTACTGGGCTGTCGAATCACCAATGCGGTCAAATGCCTACCGCCGTCGAACAAGCCACTTGGCGGCGAGGTGACCAAGTGCAATGGCTATCTGCGCACGGAGCTCTGCCAGCTGCCTTCGCCTGCTGTTGTGCTGGCCTTGGGCGCCATCGCCCATCAGGCGGTGATCAAAGCCATCGGCTTGCGTCAGAAGGATCACCCCTTTGGCCACGCGGCTGAGCACGCGTTGAGCGATGAGCTCACGCTAGTCGACTCCTATCACTGCAGCCGCTACAACACCCAGACTCGGCGCCTCACCCCAGGCATGTTTCGCGAGGTCTTCGCGCGTGTTCGCACGCTGATCGACGGTGGGTCGCGGCGATGAGCGAGCGCCCGGAGGATGGCCAGTCGGATCCGACGACTCTCGCGCTTGGTGTGGCCGAAGACGACACCTTCGAGCTCGAGTCCTTCCTGCGCAGTCTCACTCGCCGCTCCGGCGTGTACCGGATGATCGACGGCAAGGGTGATGTCATCTACGTTGGCAAGGCGCGCAATCTGCGCAACCGGGTGACGAGCTACTTCCGGGGTCAGGCCAGCTCCGGAAAGGTCTTCGCCTTGCGTAAGCATATGGCGCGCATCGAGGTGACCGTCACAGAGACGGAAGCTGAAGCGCTGATGCTCGAGTACAACCTCATCAAGCGTCACCGGCCACGCTTTAACGTGACCCTGCGCGACGACAAGAGCTTCCCCTACGTGCACCTCTCGAGCGACCATGAGTATCCGCGTCTATCGTTCTATCGCGGATCGCGCGCCGGCGCGGGGCGCTACTTCGGCCCATACCCCAACGCGTATGCTGTCCGGGAGACCCTCAGCGTTCTGCAGCGCTTGTTCCAGATCCGGCCGTGCCGCGACAGCTTCTTCCAAAACCGCACCCGCCCTTGTCTGCAGTACCAGATCAAGCGGTGCTCCGGTCCGTGCGTCGGGCTCGTCGATCGCGAGCGCTACGCCCGCGACATCGAGCACGCTGTGATGTTCCTCGAAGGCAATCACGACGAAGTCATCAACGATCTAGTTAGGCGTATGGAAGAGGCAGCGCAAGCTCGCGAGTATGAGCGTGCCGCTCAGTTCCGCGACCAAATCGCGACCCTGCGCAAGGTGCGCGAACGCGATGTGATCGCCGGAGATCGCGGGGACGCGGATGTGATCGCCGTGTACAGCGACGGCCGCGCACACGGTGTCGCCAACATGTTCATCCGCGGCGGTCGCAATCTTGGAACTCGCAACTGGTTCCCCCGAAGTGCAGCGCACGCGGATGCTCGCGAGGTGCTGTCGGCGTTCATCGCGCAGTACTACCTGAGCAACGATGCGCCCGCTGAAATACTCACCGCAATGCCCATTAGCAATGCGTCGTTGCTGGAGGAGGCCTTCGAGCAATCGAGCGGTCACAAGGTGTCGATCCGCTGGCGTTTGCGCGGGGTCCGAGCCCAGTGGGTGGCGGCGGCACGAGCCAATGCGGAGCAGGCGCTCAAGATGCGTCTGGCGAGCACGGCGGGCGTGGCGGCACAGCTCGAGGCCCTGCGCGAACTGGTCGGCTTGGACGAGGCACCGCAACGGATCGAGTGCTTCGATATTAGTCACACGGGCGGTGAGCAAACCGTCGCTTCCTGCGTGGTGTTCGGTAGCGAGGGTCCGTTGAAGAGCGACTACCGCCGCTTCAATATCACCGGCATCACCGGGGGCGATGACTACGCTGCCATGCGCCAGGCACTCACCCGGCGCTACACGCGGGTGAAACGGGGTGAATCGCCGGTGCCGGATCTACTAATCATTGATGGTGGCAAGGGGCAGATGAGTGAGGCGCGCGCCGTCTTGGAAGATCTGCAATTGGAGGAGATCGTCATGCTTGGGGTGGCCAAAGGCCCCACGCGTAAGTCCGGCTTCGAGCAGCTCTACCTCGATGATGCGCAGCGACCGCTCGCGCACCCGGAGGATGGCACCGCCCTACGCTTGATTCAGCAGGTGCGCGACGAAGCCCATCGCTTTGCGATTACCGGCCATCGTCAGCGGCGCTCGGCTGCACGTACCACCTCGGTGCTGGAGCGTATCCACGGCCTCGGCCCGAAGAGGCGGCGGGACCTGCTGCGCCATTTCGGTGGTCTACAGGGCGTAGCCCGGGCCGGCGTTGAAGAGTTGGTGAAGGTGCCGGGTATCAGCTACAAGTTGGCCGCCGCAATCCACGAGACCCTGCGGGATGGTCAATGAGCAGCGCGCCGGTATGAGCCTACCGATGGCGCTCACCTGGGCGCGTATGGGACTGGTGCCCGTGTGCGTATTCCTGTTTTACCTGCCGCTGCCATGGGGGCGCGCAGCGGCCGCGGGCGTCTTCGTGCTTGCGGGCCTCACGGACTGGCTGGATGGCTATCTGGCGCGTCGATGGCAGCAAACAAGCGCATTCGGTGCATTCCTGGATCCGGTGGCGGACAAGGTGATGGTGGCCGTGACGCTGGTGCTCGTGGTACAGGGCGCCGCAGGCGGGACGGTGGCCTTGCTCACCGCACTCGCGGCGATGGCGATCATCGCCCGCGAGTTGATGGTCAGCGCGCTGCGTGAATGGATGGCCACCCGTGGCGCCCGCGACGAGGTGGCGGTTTCCTGGCTCGGCAAGCTCAAGACTGCGGCGCAGATGGTGTCGCTCACTCTCCTACTGTACGGGGGGCCGATGCTGGGCTTGGATAGCCGGACGATCGGACTCCCCGTGCTCCTCCTGGCCACCGTCCTCGCCTACGCCTCCATGGCGGGGTACGTGGGGGCTGCGCGGCGCGCCGGCTAGGAAGCGGTGCCCGGACGCAAAACCGCGTCGTGGTGCTTGACAAGCAGCGCGGTGAAACTAAACTAGCCGGTCTTGCTCGCGGGAATAGCTCAGTTGGTAGAGCACAACCTTGCCAAGGTTGGGGTCGCCAGTTCGAATCTGGTTTCCCGCTCCAAACACAAGCCTCCGGACTCTCAATCCCCGGGGGCTTTTTCTTTTCTCGGTGCAGAACCAGGCCTAGCGCTCGAGCGCCCGGGCTCCCCGCGCGCCCGGGGCTCCCAACAGGTGGATTAGGTAGGCCGCTAATGCGGCGGTTCAAGGGATCGCCCTGTTCCCGCGTCTAGGGGCTTCAGCGACCCGTTGACCCTATTGTGGGATGACGACAGGCGGGTCCTCGGCGGCGGTTGTCAGCCTACGGCGGCTCCGCTATATTCCCGGCTCCGCGCTGGCTGGGTGGCAGAGTGGTTATGCAGCGGCCTGCAAAGCCGTGTACGCCGGTTCGATTCCGACCCCAGCCTCCATTCCCAATCCCGCCTTGACACTCGCTCTGAGCGCTGCGCACTGTGGCGCTTTCGCGTTACCTTGTGGGTGGTCGGCGCCACTTGATGATCAGGGCGCTGACACTAACCGCGAGGGACCCTTGACCATGAGCAAGTATGAGCGCAGCGAGGATGCGATCAAGTCACTGAACTCACAGCAGTTTCAGGTTACTCAGGAGGACGCGACGGAACGCGCATTCCACAATCAGTACTGGGATCATAAGGAGCCCGGTATCTACGTCGACGTGGTGAGCGGCGAACCGCTCTTTGCCTCCGTGCACAAGTACGACTCCGGCTCCGGCTGGCCGAGCTTCTGGCAGCCCTTGGTGGCCGACCACGTGCTCGAGCTGCAAGACCGTAGCCACGGCATGCTCCGCACGGAGGTGCGGTCCAAGCACGGCGATTCCCACCTGGGCCACTTATTCCCTGATGGTCCCAAACCGACGGGTATGCGCTACTGCATCAACTCAGCGTCTCTGCGCTTCGTGGCTGCAAACGACCTGCGGGATGCGGGGTACCAAGAGTTCCTCGCCCTCTTCGAGTAACGGGGGCCGATACCCCCGCTGCCTTGGTGACGTGCGCGAGCGTGGGTCACTCT
This sequence comes from Pseudomonadota bacterium, assembly GCA_039193195.1. Taxonomy (NCBI): domain Bacteria; kingdom Pseudomonadati; phylum Pseudomonadota; species Pseudomonadota bacterium. The sequence continues at coordinate 32,489 of JBCCWS010000051.1, read as the reverse complement.
TGAGGCACCCAGGCGTCGATCGCAGCAGACGACGAGTACAGGTCCTCGCTGCCGTCCAAGCCCTGACTCCATGTGTAACCCTGGCTCCAGGTATAGCCCTGACTCCAGGTGTAGCCCTGACTCCAGGTGTAGCCCTGACTCCAGGTGTAGCCCTGGCTCCAGGTGCAGCCCTGACTCCAGGTGTAGCCATTTCCCTCCAGTGGGGATCCGCTTCCGTCGTGCACGAAGAACGCGCCATCGCCAGTCATGCCCACGGGACCGCCAAAGTGGCGCTCACCAGTGAGGTCCGCTTGGATGTCGAGCCCGGTGTTGGCACAGCCATCAGCGCCGCTAGCAACCGCATCCACCGCATTTACCAATCCGGCCCCCTGTTGGAGCACACTGTAGGCGAGTTCGCCCTCCTCGATGGCGGGGCGGGCCGTGGCCATTAGGCGGCACTTCACCGTATCAGGCGTCAGCCATGGCGCTTCTTCCAACATGAGCGCCACCACGCCGCTGACGACAGCCGCCGCCTGGGAGGTGCCCGACATGCTGAAGTACTCCTCGCTCTTCTTCATGTCCGCAGCATGCGTGCGGGGGATCTTGGCGTCGTAAGGCATCCATGCGGTGACGTGGCCACCGGGAGCTACCAGGTCGGGTTTTACGAATCCCTCATGCGTGGGACCGGCAGAGGAAAAACTAGTGAGGTGATCGTCACTCGTGTCGAAAGGGGTGTAGGCATCGGTGACAGCACCGACCGTGATGATGTACGGCACGTTGCCGGGTACGCCGACCGTCATGGGATCCGGGCCGGTGTTGCCTGCCGAGGCCACTACAACGATACCGGCTTGCCACGCGGCCATGACCGCTTGGTTGAGGGGGTCGTCCCAGTAGTGCGAACGCGGTGTTGCGCTGAACGACAGATTTAACACGCGTATGTTGTACTCATCGCGATTACCGATGACCCAGTCTATGGCGCGGATGACGTCCATGTAGGCGGCGGCGCCGTTCGCATCAAAGGCCTGAATGGCGATAAGGTCTGCCTCCGGTGCGATACCCTCGCTGACACCATCGGCCTCCTTGTCAGCGGCGATGATGCCGGTGAGGTGAGTGCCGTGACCGTTCTCGTCCTTGACCTCCTTTTCAATCTTCGCCGGCTGTTTGGTCGCGTCTACGGTGGCGAGGATTCGCTTGTCGGAGTCCTTCTGCCGATCCTTCCAAAGGCCCGTATCGATGATCGCGATCGTAACGCCCTTGCCCTCGATGCCGGCGGAATGAAGTGTGTCCGCGCCCACCATAAGTGTGTGACCCACCTCCAGATCCGTGAGCTTCTTGTGCGCGTAGTTGCGGGATTTTCCCTCGTACTGCTCGTGCTCCTTTTTCTTCTTCTTGTCTTTCTTGCCGTTGACTTCGACCGACCAGTTTCGAGAAACACTAACGCTTTGCATCGCGGCCAGCGTAGCGTGCGCTTGCGGTGTGAGTGTCGCACCCACGGTGGCGAGGTGGGTGAGCGGCGAGTACCAGCTGCCGCCAGCGCTTGTCACCGCTTGCTTCGCAGCCTCCAGGGTCGGCGCCCTGACGATGTACTGCTGGGCGGAGGTTGCTGGGGCAGCTGGAGGCTGCGCGTTGGGCGGCGTCGCTGTCCCGGCAACAGCGCTGGGAGTGGTCACGGCTAGCAGTAGGGAGACGCCCAGCGCGGTGCTGTAGCGGAGGTGGCGCATGGTCATGGCGATGCTCTCATCAATGAATCGTGATGAAGCGTATTTCACAGCATGAGGCGCTCAGCTGGGCGCCCACAACAGCCGTTGACGCGGGGGGCGCCTGTGAGCGCCGTCCCATAAGCCGTGCGTTAACTTCAGGTCAGCTTTCTATGTCAAGCACGCGCTCGGGCCGGTCGCGGTTAGTCAGGACGTCGAAAGCGATAGTGGCCTACGAGCCACTCCCTCCCATTGTCGTAACCGAAGGTCTCCGCACAGGCCATGAAGAACATGCGCCAGCGTTGGAACCAGCGCGGCGCCTCGTCCATGCCGTACACGTCTTGCAGCACGGGCATGATCAGGTGCTTCTTTCTATCCTGACGCTGTAGCCACGCCTCCGCGGTTCTCTGGTAATGCACGCCGCTCACGCGCCATTGGGCGTCGAGCTTCAGCTTGTCTTGGAAGTGCAGCAGCGTGTCCGCCGCCGGCATCTGGCCGCCGGAGAAGAAATACCTGCCCATCCAGTCGTCCACCCCCTCTTCGTCGACGAACGGGTACAGGTGCTGGGCGTGACAGAAGATATGCACGAAGAGCGTGCCGCTGGGTTTGAGCCAGTCGTGGATGCGCGAAGTGAGGATCTTGTAGTTGCGCACGTGCTCGAACATCTCGATCGAGATGGCTCTGTCGAAGCGCTCCTGTGTGTCGAAGTCGTTTACGTCGCAGGTAATCACCTCCACGTTGTCGAGCTTGCGCAGGGCGGCCTGGTCCAAGATAAACCGGCGCTGGCTGGCGGAGTTTGAGACCGCGGTGATCTTCGCGTTCGGATAATGGGACGCCATCCACAGGGTAATTGAGCCCCAGCCGCAGCCAAGCTCCAAGACACGATCCCCGTCCTGCAGCTGGGCGCGTTCGCAGGTGAGTTCGAGCATGGCGTCTTCCGCGCTGTCGAGATCACCGACGCCGCTCGGCCAGTAGCAGGAGCTGTACTTGAGGTTCTTTCCCAGCACTTGCTGGAAGAAGGCGGCAGGCACCTCATAGTGCTGTTCGTTTGCGCGGTCTGTGTTTATCGCTACGGGACTTGAGCGCAGCGCTTCGATCCGCTCCTGGTAGCGCTCGAACTGGCGCTCCACGCTGCGCACGGTTTCCGTGTGCAGGCGCTGGCGGTTCGCCTGCCAGATACCGAAGCGGATCAGGAAGTCGGGCAGGACGCCGCGTTCAGCCAGATCGATTCCGTTCACGTCACGTGCTCCTCAGGGAGTGGTCGGGAGGGCGCTGATGGATCGTTGGGTCTGCACAAGCGTGGGCCATTCGAATCGAGCCGCAGGCTTGTGGAAAATCATGTGCACGTCACTGATGCGGCGCTCGAGGAAGCCAGCCTCGCAGTAGCACAGGTAGAATCGCCACATGCGCATAAAGCGCTCGTCGTAGCCGAGACGGCGGATCGTCTGCGCGTTCTCCTCGAAGCGTTCACGCCACAGCTGCAAGGTGCGGGCGTAGTGCAAGCCGATGTCCTCCACGTGGAAAATCGTCAGGTCCGAGGACTCTCGCACGCGGCGGCTAATCTCCTCGATCGAGGGTAGGAAGCTGCCGGGGAAGATGTAGCGCTTGATGAAGTCCACGGTGCGCCGTGCTCGGTCGTACTCGCGGTCGCGGATAGTGATCGCCTGCATCACCATCACCCCATCTGGCTTGAGGCGCGCGGCACACACTTGGAAGAACTTGCCGAGGTATTGGTGCCCGACGGCCTCGACCATCTCGATGGAGACGATCCGGTCGTACTCTCCCTCGAGGTCGCGGTAGTCTTCGAGGAGCACTTCGATGCGATCTTCGAGGCCCTGCGCTTTGACCCGCTCGCAAGCGAAGCGATGCTGTTCCTGGGAAATCGTGGTGGTGGTCACCCGGCAGCCAAAATACTTGGCAGCGTGGATCGCGAAGCCACCCCAGCCCGTGCCAACCTCCAGCACATGGGCACCTGGGCGAAGGTCGGCCTTGCGGCAGATCAGGTCGAGCTTGGCCCGCGAAGCTTCCTCCATCGAACTCTCGGGCGTGGGGAATACGCCGCAGGAGTACATCATGGTGGGATCGAGGAAGTGCTGGAACAGCTCGTTGCCAAGGTCATAGTGGCGAGCGATGTTGCGCTGGCTTCCCCTGCGAGTGTTGCGGTCTAGCCAGTAGAGCAGGCGCCGCGCGGGCTCGACGATGCCTGACCAACGAAAATCATAGGTAGTGGCCAGCTCCTCGTTGCTCGCGCAGATGCGGATGAGTTGGGTGAGGTCATCCACCTCCACCAGTCCGTTCATGTAGGCCTCGCCGAGGCCGACGCTGCCGCTCGCTGCTGCCGACCACAGGCCCGGGTCGAGCACGCGAACGTGCGCCTTCTGCTCAGTCTGCGGATCGCCGAACACGCGGTGCTCGCCGGCCTCCTCGATTGTGATGCAACCGCGGGTCAGCGCCGAAAGCTGCTCGAAGATCGCGCGGCGGCAGAAGCGCGCGATCATGCCGCCGCGGGCCCGGGCGGCGGAAATAGATCGTGCTGACTCGAGGGTCGGTCGATCGTGTTCAGTCATCAGCGGATCTCCGGCGTTTCCTTACGTCGCCCGATGTGTGGATCGGGGAAGAGCGGCGTGCGCTTGAGCCACAGCTTCAGCGCTTCAAAGTGAATGGACCCGATCACCTTCACGGTCATCAGCGGGAATCGAAGGAGTGCGGCCAGGGCGCTGCGCGCGTTGAGCGCTCGTCGCTCTAGCATGAGCGATGCGTCGAATAGGGGTGCCCCGGCGCCCTCCTGGCTGGCGGGGCGATTCTGCATGTGTAGGCCGAGGCTCTCGGCGGGATCGCGAAAGCGCCACTGGTAGTCGAGATCGATAGGCATGAAGGGGGAGACGTGCAGTTGCTTCGGGGTTTCCCAGTGCCACCAGCCACCCGGATGAGCAGTCGCCTCGGCCACGTCTAGCACGTAGCAATGGCGTTGGCCCCAGGTGTTGTTGACTTCGGCTACCACCACGTCTAGCCGATCGTCTTCGTCGTAGCAGTAGTAGCAGCTGATAGGATTGAAGCAGTAGCCGAAGTAGCGTAGGTGTGTGAGCAGTCTGATCGGCCCTCGCAGGGGGCGACCGAGGCTTTGCCCTACCAGTCGCTCGATCGTCTCGCGCAGAGGTACTTCTGCATCACCACAGTGGTCGGCGCGACGAAACCAGGCGAGGGCTGGGCCGCGGGCGGACCACCCGGGCAGGCCGTCGAAGGCATTCGGAAGTTCGTCCAGATCGAGTAGCACCATGAACAGACCGTAGCGGAACGCGTGCGTACGCGGCGCATGGCGTCGATGCTTAACCCACCCTTGGTAGAGCGCGCTCTTCATCGCAGTGTCGTTCCCTGAATGCGTGGACGGCGTCGAGCGCACTGCGCACGCCGTCCTCGTGAAATCCGTTTCGCCAATAGGCGCCGCAATAGGAGGTGCGGGGCGTGCCGTCGAGCTGTTGGGCCTTGGTCTTGGCTGCGTCGGCTCGAGCGTCGAGCACAGGGTGGGCATACTCGATGCGCTCGATCACCTTATTCTGATCGATTTGCCCCGCGTCGTTCAGCGTGACGCAGAATGGCACGGGCGCGCGCAAGCCCTGCAGGCGATTCATGTAGTAAGTCACCGCCACGCGGTCCTGCGCTGCGCGCGGGATGTGGTAGTTCCAAGACGCCCAAGCGCCAGTGCGCTTGGGCAGCACGGATGCGTCCGTATGCAGCACGGCCTCATTGGACTGGTAGCGGATAGCCTCCAGCGTCTCGCGCTCCAGGGGGCTCGGGTCCGCCAGCAGGCCCAAGGCCTGATCGCTGTGGCAAGCCATAAAGACATGGTCAAACATTGCGGTGTGCCCGTCTTCCAGGGTGAGGGCCACGCCCGCTTCCGTGCGTTGCACCCGCATCACTGCGTTGCCGGTGTGGATGCGCTTGGCCAGGGGGGCGCTTAGGGCCTTGGCGTAGGTGTGGGAGCCGCCAACGATCGTCCGCCAGAAGCGTCGGCGCTCTGGGTTCAGCATGCCGTGGTTGCGCAGGAAGCGGATGAAGAAGGCGGCGCCAAACTCGCCCATCGCGTCGGGCTGGGCAGACCAGATGGCCGCGCCCATGGGCACAACGTAGTGCTCGATGAAGGTCTTCGAGTAGCGATGCTGGGCTAGGAAGTCCCCCAGGGTTTGCTCCTGGGAGAGGGACTGGAGCAGCCGAGGCGCCTCGGCATTAAAGCGCAGGATGTCGCGCACCATCTGCCAGAAGGATGGCTGGAGCACATTGCGCTTTTGGATGAACAGATCGCTTGTCTGATCGCCCTTGTACTCGCGCCTGGTTCGATCACAGCGCACGCTGAAGCTCATCTCGGCCGCTCGCGAGGGCACGTCCAGATGACGGATGAGGGTGCTAAAGGCGGGATAAGTCCAGTCGTTGAAGACGATGAACCCGGTGTCTACGGGCCATAGCTGACCACCGATATCGACTTCCACCGTGTTCGTGTGGCCGCCGATCCTCGGGTCTCGTTCGAAGACCGTCACCTCGTGGTGCGGGTGCAGGCAGTGGGCGGCGGTGAGCCCCGAGATACCGCTGCCAACGATGGCGATCCTCAACGCGAGGTTCCTTCGGTGGCGGCGATGGTCTGGGTCAACGCATCTTGTGGTGGAGGCTTCAAGTCCCAGATTAGCCCGAGTCGCGCCATGACCCAAAGGGCGTAATAGGTGAGGTCGATCTCCCACCAGCGAAGACCCTGGCGCGCGGACCGCGGGAACTTGTGGTGATTGTTGTGCCACCCCTCGCCGAAGGTGATCAACGCCACGAACCAGTTGTTGCGGCTGTCCTCACCCGTCTCGTAGCGCCTGCGCCCGTAGATGTGACAGATCGAATTGACGCAGTAGGTTGCGTGGTAGAGCAGGGTAGTGCTTACGAAGAAGCCCCATACGAGCATTTGCCAAGCGCTCGTGCCCAGGCCGGGCGCGGCAATGCTCAGCACGAGGCCGAGCGCCCAAAGCAGCGCGGCGAAGGCGACGGAGATCCACAGGTCCCACTTGTCGAGCCAGCGCAGTTCGGGGAAGCGGGAGAAATCCTGGATGCGCTCTCCGCGGGTGACCAGGTTCTCCGGTGAGAGAAACCAGCCGATGTGGCTCCACACGAAGCCGTGGGCCTTTGGCGAATGCGCGTCGGCTTGGGTGTCTGTGTGCGCGTGGTGGTCGCGGTGATGGGCTGCCCACCAAAGGGGCCCGCGCTGTACCGCGGCGGTGGTGATCAGTCCGAACAGGAACTGCATCGGGCGCGAGGTCTTGAAGCTGCGATGGGAGAAGTAGCGGTGGAACCAGCCGGTGATGCCAAACATGCGCAGTGAATACGTCAGCACCGCGACCAGCACGGCCACGGGACTCACGCCGACGAGGAAAACGCCGATCAAGGCCGCCAGATGCATGAACACCATCAGGGCGACGCCCACCGGTTCGAGGCGCCGCGAGCGCGCCGTGACAACGAGCGCTTCGCGAGCGTCAGGATTTAGGGAAGCCGGGTCCGCCATAGGCCTTAGGGACACTCCTTCGGGTCGAGCGTCGTGGAAGCTCCAAAGTGATATGCAGGCTTACGTATCGCGGCCACTTCCGGTTTCACCCGGTGAGCGTTAGGGGCACGTCCAGACGGCGCCTGTCGGGGCCGCAGATCACCGGTGCGTCTGTGCCCGGTAGCCGGGGATACCCGATGCCGTACCGGGCGCTCTCGCATCCACCGCGGGCGGCTGGATGGCTCAGTTATCGCTGTCACTCTGGCCCGACCCCCCTGTGGGGGTCCTCGTGTCTACCGTGCGTGACACCGATGGTACTACTGAATGGGCGCGAATGGCGATTTGTTTCGTGTAATCAGAGGCCTAAATCTTTGACGTGAACTGCGCGCCCGTCGTCTTCGGCGTCAAGCGGCCGGTTCCACCGCAGGCGGTCGAGGGCCTAGCGCGTGCGATCGAATCCCTTAGTTCACGAAACGATCACGGCTGGGGCAGTGCGTAACCCCCTGCAGGCGCCAGTCAACTTGCGGTGTATGCAACCCAGGCATCGCCTACCCGAAGGAGACCGAAGTGACTCGAGTGACGATCCCGCTTAAGCCGCTTTGTTTGGCTCTGTTAGCGTCTTTCTTTGCTGCGGGTGCAGCCAACGCGGACTCAACGCTAGCAACGCCTGCCGTCGCCATCCAAGACGGGCAGTATGCGCATCTCGCGCAAGTTCACCATCGCACCAGCAGGCGCAGCCTGCGCCGAAGCGACCGGCGTTTCTTGCGTGGCCAGCGCTACCTCTACTCGTCACGCCACGGCCTGCGACGAGGCTACGGATACCGGCCCAACTATCACTACTATGATTACCGCCCTTACAGCTTCCGCTCACGTCGGTTTCGCTACGGCTATCGGTACTGATCGCAGGCCGCCGCTCGTGAACAGCCCCTTGCGCTTGGCGGCGCGCCGGCTAGGGCGGCTGGCACAGGAGCTACCAACGATAGCGCAGAGAAGTGTCGCTCGACTCATCCGTTTTCTCGCTCGGAAACTAATCAATCAACTAGGGCATGCTAGGGCACGTGGGGCGAGTGGCCGGGTCGCGCCGGCAGGCGCTTAGGCGCCGAGCAGCGCGCACGCTGCCCGGTCGGTAGGGGAGATCTGGCAGAGCTCGGCGTTTGTGAATCAGCCGCGCTGCTCGATCGGTGTGTACGCGCGCGCTTCGGCGCCCGTGTAGTCTGCACTTGGGCGGATGATGCGGTTGTTCGCACGCTGCTCGATCACATGGGCTGTCCAGCCGCTGGTGCGAGAGCACACGAAGATCGGTGTGAACAAGGGCGTCGGAATGCCTAGGAAGTGGTAGGACGGGGCGTGGAAGAAGTCCGCATTCGGGAACAGCTTCTTCTCATCCCACATCAGCTTGGCGATGGCGTCCGCCACGTGAAACATCTGCTCCCTCTCGGGCGAACCCTTGGCAAGCTTCTCTGACCAGTCTTTGATAATCGGGTTGCGGGGATCGAATTCGCGGTACACGGCGTGACCGAACCCCATGATCTTCTCTTTGCGCTCGAGCATCCCCTTGACCTCGTCCACGGCCTGCTCGGGAGAATCGAAGCGCTCGATCAGGGCCATCGCGGCCTCGTTCGCGCCACCGTGCAGCGGCCCGCGAAGGGAGCCGATGGCGCCCGTGACACACGAGTGCATGTCCGAGAGCGTCGACGCGCATACGCGCGCCGTGAAGGTGGAGGCGTTGAATTCGTGCTCGGCGTACAGGATTAGGGACACGTCCATCACGCGCTGGTGCATTGCCGAGGGTGGTTGTCCGGTGAGTAGGTGAAGGAAGTGACCGGCGATGGTCGGTTGCTCGGAGCGCGTGTCGATGCGCTCGCCGTGCTGTGCGTAGCGCCACCAGTAGGTGATGATCCCCGGGAATGCGGCGAGCAGGCGATCGGTCACCGCGTGCTGGTCCTGAAAGCTCAGCTCGGGCTCTAGGTTGCCGAGCATGCTGCAGCCCGTGCGCATGACATCCATCGGATGGGCTTCCGGGGGGATGCGCTCCAGCACTTCCAGGAGGCGGCGCGGCAGTTCCTGCATCGACTGCAAATGTTCGCGATAGGCGCTCAGCTGGGTCTGGGTGGGAAGCTCATCGTGGTGGAGCAGCCAAACCACTTCTTCGAAGGTGGCTTGAGCCGCCAGGTCGGCGATGTCGTAGCCGCAGTAGGTGAGTCCGGTGCCGCTCTGGCCCACCGTGCACAGGCGTGTCTCGCCGGCGCTCTGGCCGCGTAGGCCGGCGCCTCCAAGTTTCTTGTCCACCATGGGCTACTCCTCCTCCTTGTCTGAGCGGCTGAATAACGCGTCGAGCTTGTCCTCGTAGGCGTGGTAGTTCAGAACGTCGTAGAGCTCGGCGCGGGTCTGCATCGTGTCCACGATCGCCGGCTGCTGAACGCCGTGCTCGCGCAGCGATGCGTATACGTGCTCCGCCGCCTTACTCATGGTGCGGAAGGCCGAGAGCGGGTACAGCGCCATGGCGACGCCCACATCGGCGAGTTGCTCGCGCGTGTACAGGGGCGTCATGCCGAACTCCGTGAGGTTGGCTAGGACGGGCACGGGCACCGTGTCGGTAACACGGCGGTAGTGCTCGATCTCGGTCATCGCCTCGGCGAAGATCGCGTCGGCCCCGGCCTCGGCGTAGGCAGCGATACGCTCGAGCATGGGCTCCATACCCTCGACCGCGAGGGCGTCTGTGCGCGCCATGATCACAAAGGACTCGTCGATGCGCGCATCGACCGCCGCCTTGATTCGATCCACCATCTCCTCGGTGCTGACCAGGGCCTTGTTTGGGCGATGCCCACACCGCTTTTGGCCCACCTGATCTTCGATATGGAGCGCCGCCACGCCGGCGCGGTGCATCTCGCGCATCATGCGGGCAATGCTGAAGGCGCCACCCCAACCCGTGTCGACGTCGACGAGCAGGGGTACGTCCGTGGCGGCGGTGATACGGCGGGCATCCTCCGCGACGTCATCCAAGGTAGTGACGCCGAGGTCTGGCAAGCCAAAAGAAGCGTTGGCTACACCGGCACCGGAGAGGTAGATCGCGCGATAGCCCGCGCGTTCAGCGAGTAGGGCGCAGTAGGCGTTGATGGCGCCGACGATCTGCAGCGGTCGTTCGGCTGCCAGGGCTGCGCGAAACCGCGCCCCGGGCGAAGAAGTGCTCATGGGCGGTCTCCCACAGCGGTGAAGTGTCAAAAATCGGGAGCGGAGTTTACCGCAGTGCAGCGCGTAAGGCGATTCGCAAAAGGTGTGCGATGATCGAAGCGTCCCCTATGACCGACAACGGAATCCCCGCCTCATGCCGAACAGCACCCCGTTTCGCAAGCTATTGGTTGCGAACCGCAGCGAAATCGCCATTCGCATCATCCGCGCCGCAAGTGAACTCGGACTGCCCGCTGTCGGCATCTACGCCGAGCAAGACCACCTCACGCTGCACCGGTTCGCGGCAGCCGAGGCCTATCAGGTGGGGGCGGGGAAACGCCCCGTTGAGGCGTACCTCGACGTCGACAGCATCCTCGAGGTCGCCCTAGAGGCGGGGTGCGATGCGGTACACCCTGGCTACGGCTTCCTGTCGGAGAACCCTGAGTTTGCGGAGCGCTGTGCAGCCGCCGGCATCAAGTTCGTCGGCCCCGCGCCTAGCGTTATGCGCGCCCTGGGCAACAAGGTGCAGGCGCGCCAACTCGCCGAGCGGGCGAAGGTACCGGTGATGCCTGCTACCCCACCGCTGCCTACAGATGGCGATGAAATTCGCAAGGCCGCCGCCGTGATCGGCTACCCGGTAATGCTCAAGGCGAGTTGGGGCGGTGGTGGTCGCGGTATGCGCGTGATCGAGGGCGAGGAAGGTTTGCTCGATCAGGTGGCCTTGGCACGACGTGAGGCCAAGGCCGCCTTCGGCAATGACGAGGTCTACCTCGAGAAGCTCGTGCGTAAGGCGCGCCACGTTGAGGTGCAGATCGTCGCTGACGAGTACGGCAATATCGTGCACCTGTTCGAACGCGATTGCACCGTGCAGCGGCGGCACCAAAAGGTGGTCGAGCGCGCACCCGCCCCGTACCTGGATGACGCGAGCCGTCAGTCCCTGTGTGATGCAGCCCTGCGCCTCGCCCGTGAGGCAGGCTACCAAAACGCAGGGACCGTGGAGTTCCTCCAGGACGGTGAGACCGGAGAGTTCTACTTCATCGAGGTGAACCCTCGCGTGCAGGTCGAACACACGGTAACCGAGCAGGTCACGGGGCTAGACATCGTGAAATCTCAGATCCGCATCGCAAGCGGCGGCCGCGTCGGTGACTACAAGAGCTCGGGCATTCCCGCCCAGGAAGACATCAACCTGCTGGCCTCAGCGCTCCAGTGCCGGGTAACCACAGAAGACCCGCGTGACAACTTCATCCCAGACTACGGCTTGATCTCTGCCTACCGCTCGCCCTCGGGCCCGGGTATCCGCCTCGATGCGGGCACTGCCTACTCGGGGGCGGTCATTACCCGTCACTACGACAGTTTGCTGGTCAAGGTCACCGCGAGTGGTCGCGACGATGAGGAAGCGGTCAACCGCATGCGCCGCGCCCTCGGCGAGTTCCGCGTGAGGGGCGTCGAGACCAATTCCCTGTTCCTGCAGGCGCTGCTCGATCACCCGGCCTTCTTGAAAGCCGAGTACACCACGCGTTTCATCGATGAGACGCCTGAGCTGCTGCACGTTGGCGAGAGCGGCCCGCAGCTGAACAAGGTACTCGACTACATCGCCGATGTTATCGTCAACGGCAACGAACTGGTGAAGGACCGGGTGCAGCCAGAGGTACTGCGTTCGCCAGTGGTTCCCCGCGTTGCGACCGAGCAGGCGCCACCCGATGGCGTCCGCCAGCTATTGGAACGCGAAGGTCCCGAGGCGGTCGCCCGCTGGCTGAAGGCCCAGCCCTCACCGCTGGTTACGGACACGGCATTTCGCGATGCGCACCAATCGCTGCTCGCCACTCGCATGCGCTCCATCGACATGCTGCGGATCGGGCCTGCCTACGCGCGGCTGATGCCGCAGCTGTTCTCGGTGGAGTCCTGGGGTGGCGCCACCTTCGATGTAGCCATGCGTTTCCTCAAGGAAGATCCCTGGCAGCGTCTAGCGGATCTCGCCGAGTCTATGCCCAACCTTATGCAGCAGATGTTGCTGCGTGCGTCCAACGGCGTGGGGTACACCAATTACCCCGACAACGTGGTGCGCTACTTCGTCGATCAGTCAGCGCAGGCGGGCGTGCACGTGTTCCGCATCTTCGACTGCCTGAACTGGGTGGAGAACATGCGCTTGGCGATCGACGCGGTGGCGTCGACCGGACGCATCGCCGAAGCCGCGATTTGCTACACCGGGGACATCCTGGATCCGGCGCGGGACAAGTACTCCCTGAGCTACTACGTTGCGCTCGCTAAGGAACTGGAAGCGGCCGGCGCCCACATTTTGGCGATCAAGGATATGGCAGGGCTGCTGAAGCCGGCGGCGGCGACGCAGCTGGTGACGGCGCTCAAGCAGGAGATAGGACTCCCCATCCACCTGCACACGCACGATACGAGCGGCAATTCTGGGGCAAGCATCCTGGCGGCCGTAAACGCCGGAGTCGACGCCTTCGACGCGGCCATGGATTCGCTCAGCGGCCTCACCTCCCAGCCGAATCTCGGCTCCTTAGCGGCTGCCCTGCGCAACACGGACAAGGACACCGGCCTCGACGCTGCCAACATCCGCTTGCTGAGCGACTACTGGGAGCAGGTACGCCAGCAGTACACGGCCTTTGAGAGCGATCTGCGCTTCGGCGCCTCCGAGGTGTACCTGCACGAGATGCCGGGTGGGCAGTTCACCAATCTCAAAGAGCAAGCGAAATCACTAGGTATTGCCCGCCGCTGGCCAGAAGTGGCGAAGGCCTACGCAGAGGTGAACAAGGCCTTTGGCGATATCGTCAAGGTCACGCCCTCATCCAAGGTAGTGGGCGATATGGCGCTGATGATGGTGACCTCCAATATCACTATCGAGCAGCTCGTCGATCCTGGCTTCGAAGTAGCGTTCCCGGACTCCGTGGTCTCGTTCTTTATGGGCGAGCTGGGCCAACCGCCTGGGGGATTCCCGGAGTTGCTGGCCGCGAAGGTGCGTCGGGGTAAGGAGCCGTACACGGGGCGCCCCGGCGCCGAGATGTCGGCGATGGATCTAGAGGCGGAGCGGGCGAGCGTTGCCGAGGCCATCGGTCGCGAGCTGAGCGACCAGGATCTTGCCAGCCACACCATGTACCCGAAGGTCTTCGCGGAATTTGCGGGCCATCAGGCCAAGTTTGGTGACGTGAGTATCTTGCCGACTCACGTTTTTCTCTACGGTATGCAGTCGCGCGAAGAGCTTACGCTGGAGGAGGAGCCGGGCAAGCAAGTGCTGATCCGCTACCTCACGAAGTCCGAGCCCGATGACGATGGCGTTCGCCGGGTGTTCTTTGAAATCAACGGGGAGCCGCGCTCGGTCCGAGTGAATGACAGCTCCCTGGCGTACACGCGTCAGGTCCACGAGCAGGCGGATGCCTCAAACCCGCTTCACGTGGGCGCACCGATGCCGGGGCTAGTGGCGTCCGTCGCGGTCGGCGTGGGCGATACGGTCGCGCGCGGCGACACGCTGCTGACGCTCGAGGCGATGAAGATGGAAACCGCGGTCACCGCCGATCGGGCCGGCAAGGTGCAGCGGGTGGTCGCGCCGGTGGGTACGCAGGTGGACGTAAAGGACCTGCTGATAGAACTCAATGAGACCTAGGTCTCACACCCGTGGAGAGTGCCTCGCGATCATGCCGGGTGGCGCTCGACCGTGACTGCCACGAATCCCAGAAACCTCGATTAGGACAACGTTCGCCTCCATCGACTCCGGTGTAATCGCTCGTATCAATCCGCCGACCGAGGGCCGCGCTTGCAGTCCCTTCGGGTGCCTCAGGCTGGAGCTACGGAACCGGAATCGGAGGCGTCCGTATGAGTGTTCGACGTGCAGCTTCCCCCGAGGGCGGTAGCAAGAAAGCGCCGGAAAATCCCAAACCGCGATCCTCACAAGATCAGCGTTTAGCGCTGCCGAATGCCGCCGGGCTGCAGCGGTTGGTGGCTGGCCTGGGGCAGTGGTTGGGGGTTGGCAAGCAGGTGATCGCGCTCCACGACCGCACGCGCTGCGTGGCGCTGGTGGTGCCGATTTCCCCCCACGACCGGATCCTGGTGCCGCAGGTGGCGCTGTCAGTAGCGCAAGAGAGTCGCCCGGCCGCACCTCGCGGTGAGAAAGAGGGAGTGGCTGCCCCCGCAATCTCTCCCGAACTGATGGCAATCACGAGCCTGCGGCTCGCCCAGTACGCCCCGCCCCGTGAAGAGCTTCAGCGCGTGTCCGCCGATGGCTACGCCATGTTTCGCTCCTACGCGTGGTGGCTTGCCTTGCATGCGACCGCGGCCAAGGTGACCTCTGCCGATCCGAGGGAGCTCGTACGCCTGACCCGTTGGCCAGCCCTCGGCACGGAGGTCGATCGCAGTCGTGCCATGCGTCTGTGCACCGTGTTGTCCCGAGGGCCATTCTGCCCCCGCGACCTGGCCATCCTTTCACGCCAGTCACCCCTCGACACCGACGCTTTCGTCACCGCAGGGGCGATCCTGCGCTTTGTCGAACTGACCGGCGAGACCGTGCAAGGGCGGACGGACCGGGGCGCAGATGAGGGCGAGCGTCGCCATCCCCTGTCGGGCGTGTTCAGCAGCATTCGGCAACGCTTTCGCTTCGGTCGCGACTAGTGGGCCGCTTGGTAAATAAGGTAACCCTCAGTCTGCGTAGGGGCAGCGTCAGCAAGGCGCGTCGCGCAGCCAATGGCATCGCCATTGGCAAGCGATGCAACGCCGCGATGGCGCCCGTGCTACTCGCTGAGCGTCACCTTATTTGCCAAGCGGCCCACTAGGGCGGCGGGGCAGGCGTCGCGGGCATGCAAAGAGAGCTCAAGATCGTCATCGGCGGGCCTATGGGCGCCGGTAAGACCGCGCTGATCCGCGCCTTGAGCGACGTGCCCGTGGTAGCCACGGAGGCGTACAACACCCGTCGCGACGAAGCGGACAAGGCTACCACCACGGTGGCGATGGACTACGGGCGGATGGAACTCGAAGACGGGGTAGTTGTATCGCTGTTCGGCACGCCAGGTCAGGATCGCTTCAGCTACATGTGGGAGATCCTGGCGAAGGGCGCGCTAGGCGTAGTGGTGTTGGTGGATGCGAACCGCGAGGACGCCGAGCAGGCCCTACGCCGCTACGTGGGGATCTACGAGGAGCAACTCAAGGGGGGGGCGATGGTGGTCGGTCTGACCAAACTGGATCTCGCGTCACCCAATCGATTCGATGAGCTAGCGACAGTGATTGCTGAGCATTATGTCACTATCCCAGTGATCGCAGCAGATCCGCGCACACGAGAGGGCAGCGAGCAGCTCATGGAGCTGCTCCTCATGACCCTCGAGATGGCGGCGGAGCAAGACGACATGGGTGATTCCCCGGCGCCTGGAGGGCCACCCTTGGCGTTCGAAGTAGGGCCTAGCGTATGAGCGTAAGAGCAGCAACAGTGCGAGGAATCGCCCAAGCGATCACCGATGATCTGGTGGGATCTGAGCGCGGCATGCTCGGCGTGATGGTCTCGACGGAGGACGGCTTCGAGCTGTGCAGATCAGCGGCCCGAGAGTTCTCCGATCCCGGCCGCCTAGCCGCCGTTTCCAGCTCACTTCTCGCCCTCGCCGACAGCTCTGCCCAGACCGCCGAGATCGGCGCCTCTCAGTGCATGGTGGTCGAAGGCGAGGATGGCAGGGTGGTGCTCTACGCCGTGCCCTCCCTCAAACCCCGCCTAGTCCTGACCGTGCTCATGAAGGGCAGCAGCAACCTCGGCAATACCATTTACCTGGCGCGCGTCACTGCGCTGCGTATCGCCAGTGCCGTGGGCGAAGCGCAGCGTCGGGCGACCGGCACCTAGGGAACCACCAACAGACTTCTAACGGGAGACCCTGATCATGGACAAATACGACCTCACTGGCCTAACGCAAGTCGACGGATTCATCGGCGCCGCCCTCGTGGACGCCGAGAGCGGCATGCTCCTTGGCGCTACCCCCAACAGCGTCCTCGACCTAGAGGTGGCGGCGGCGGGCAACACCGACGTGGTCCGCGCCAAGCGCCGCGTGGCCAAGCAGCTCGGCGTGGCGGGCGACATCGAGGATGTGCTCATCACCCTCGATGAGCAGTACCACCTGATCCGCCCGCTGGCGAAGAACCCGGAGCTTTTCTTCTATTTGGCGCTGAATCGAAAGCAAGCGAACCTCGCCATGGCGCGCCGCTCGCTGAAGGACTTCGAGGCAGAGGGGATCGCCGCCTGATCGGCGTTGGCCGCCGCAGGGCGAGTTCGCCTCGGTGGGCGGGTTACCGGCTTGGGGCATCGGTTGCTATCGACTCGGGGTAGAATTGGCTCGCGTGAGCGGATGACCGGCGTCATCTGCCAGCGCCAGCTGGCCCGGGTGGCGGAATTGGTAGACGCAGCGGACTTAAAATCCGCTTTCCGTAAGGAAGTGCGGGTTCAAGTCCCGCCCCGGGCACCATCAGGGGACTCTCTTGTGAAAACGCCCCCAAAACCCTGAAAGGCAGGGAAAGAGACGGGGTTCGATACCCACGTTCTCGGTCGTACACCAAGCGTTCGGTGAAGGTCAGCTTTAGTACTGCTCGTTTCTCCTCAAACCCGCCAAATTCCCAGACCTTATGCGGGTTGCTGAGGTAGTGCATCGAAGTTCGATACATAGCCTCAAACGACCTCTGCGGTTTCCCAGAACTCTCCCTTTTGGACACCAACACACGCTTGCGCTCTTCAAGGGCTTCGACCCGTTCCTCAAGGGCGTTCATGACTGTGCTACTACGTGCATCGACAAGGCGGTCCACAACGAGTTGAAGCTGTTTATCCAACTCACGCATCTGCTGATCCAATGATTGGCGTCGCAGCCGTTGCCTCTCACCTTCCCTGTCCCAAAGCGCTCGGAACATCGTGCCGGCTACACTGAGGAGTGGTTTTGATGGACTCAAAGCCTTCAGCAGTTCGGCGAACTCGCCCTCAAGCTTATCTCGGCGAATTGACTTCCCTTTTAGGCCACAAGTCCTTGTTTGGCATACATAATATGGGTGGCGCTTACCCGTCTTGCTTCTGGACCACCCTGCGGTCAGCGCGTTGCCGCAACCGCTGCACGACACGCCACCCCGACATGCAAAATCCAGATTGAGGTCCTTGCGTTCTGGTGCATGTGAGCGCTCGACCAGACGTTCTTGGATGCGGGCGAATGTCTCGTAGCTAATGAGACCCTTGTGCTGTCCCTTCCGCCGTGTAACGCCCCACGGCAGGTATTCTACTTGGCCTGCGTATACAGGGTTGATCAGAAGGCGATGCACGTGGCTGTTGCCGACCTTCCCCGTCGATCTGGACTTGGGGTAATCAGGGTGGTTCTCAAGGAACACCCTTGCTGCTTCCTTCGTCTGAAACCGGCCGGAGGCAAATCCTTCCATCATCTCCGTTAGGATCGGTGCCACACGCTCATCATGAACGAGCAGTTTTCCGGTGGACTTTGCTTTGGTGAAGCGAAACCCTATCGGCGCGGTGAACGCATAGAATCCAGCTTCGAGTCGTGCCTTCGTCTTCTGGCGCGTCTGTCGACCGATCTGTTTGCGCTCGAGTTGCCCCTGGGCGGCAAACAGGGTCTCCATAAACTCGCCTTCAGGCGTGTCGTCGAACCTGTAGTTCAGGCAAACGACTCGTGCACCGAGATCGGACATCAGTTCCCGTAGCATCAGATGATGCTTGGTCGACCTCGACAAGCGCTTCAGGTCGTCAAAGAAAACGACGTACCGACGGTGGGGGTTGTTTCTCAGATGCTGCAACAGGGCAACCATTCCTGGCCGCTCCTCAACCTCGCTTCCGCCCGATATCTCAT
This sequence comes from Pseudomonadota bacterium, assembly GCA_039193195.1. Classification (NCBI taxonomy): domain Bacteria; kingdom Pseudomonadati; phylum Pseudomonadota; species Pseudomonadota bacterium. The sequence goes on along the minus strand of JBCCWS010000051.1, from coordinate 14,313 downwards.
CGCGGAATACGTCTTCTACAACAAGGCCCATTTCGGTCGCTGCGACCCGGCAACGTTGCTCCTGACTAAGCAATCCGCTGCCTTCACGGCCCTGTTTGGGATCCGAAATTCTGCAGTATAAAAGTGCGCGTTCTTTTTCTTCATTGGTCATTCAAACCTCCTTCGTTTTCGGTGTTGTTTCTCCTTGGTGGGGTGCGTCTTCATCCTGCTCAAGCGCCTGGGATGTGTCCAGCACATTCTGCGTGAGAAGCTGGGGGATCATCATCTGAACCGGCTGAACGCCCCAGCCGATCTCGACAAAGATGTGCATGATCTCCCATAGCGCCTGTAGGAGGGCGTTCTCCTGCTCCTCGCTCAGCGAAAGTTCCTCCAGCGCATCTCGATAAATCGCTGGATCTAGTGTCAGTCGCTCCCCCGCGTTAAGCGGGGGCACGCTCGTTGAAGCCGGCTCTGCGGCTTCTAGGGTGTCGATGTCTATAGTCATCGTCTCCTTTCCTTTCTGATATATGCACGGACGCAAAGGCCCACGCGGGGCCTTGCGGTCATGCGTCGTCGGTTTGTGGGTTTCAGGGGTAAAAATACCCACGTGCCCGCAGGCACGTGGGAAATAGGTGGCTCGATCCGGTTGAGAGGCGATCCGTTGGGGCGACATCGGAATCGCAGATCGAGCGATTTGCGTATGTTTATAGAACTATTCGGTAGTACAAAACAAGAACATTCGAACGAAACGCATCAATTACACACCATCGTGTGTATGTCTCGATGAGGTGCTGCTGTTTCCCACGCTGCTTTCGTGCGTTGCCTACCCTGTCTCCACGTTGCTCACGACCAAGGAGATGCTTATGGCCCAACGCACCATCTTTGCGACGTCGAAGGAAGAGTTGATCGACAAGCCTTGTTCACGTCGGCGGTGGATCGCCGCCCGTAATCTGAAAGTCCCCCGCAGACAATGGCCGGATCTGCTCGCGACATCGATCTACGAGTTTGAGGGAACGATCTTGTGTCCGAACCGCCTGCTCTGGCCGATCCCGGATATCGACAAGATCCTGGGCGAGGATCCGCGATGGTTCTCCCACTACCTTGAGGCAGTAGATGGAGAGCCGCGCCGCACGCCCCGCTTGCTAGAGCGTGTGCGGTTGATTGATCTGTTTTTTCGGATTGAGAAGCCAGCAATCGCCCGGCACTTCGCGCTTGGCCCGACTGAGGCCTCGCCAGTCCTACCGGGAGGCAGAAAACCGCCCGATGCTGATGGGGGAACGACGGTGGGGGTGTTCCACGAGACGCCGTTCTAGACGGTCGGCACCTTCACAGTCCCCAGACAGGGCCTGGCCAGGCGTTTTGCTGGCCAGGCCTTCTTTTGTGTCAGCTTCCTTAGCTTGCCTGAGCGAGTGTCTGCCACGTCGCAACGGTGGCCTTGACCTCCTCGCTGACGGTGTATTGCTCACCATCCCATTCGACCCAGCCATCCGCGCGCAGGGACGACCACAGCACGTGCAGCGTGCGCAATGGAATGTCCAACAGCGCGGAGAGATGCGCGCTCGTTCCTTCCTCACCAAGCGCGAGCGCTGTGATCACTGCACGTTTCTGCGGTGATGGCCATTTGTGAACCTTGATGGCGTTGATGGTCTTTAAGAGTTTTGATTTGGTCATGTGTTACCCCGGTCATTGGTTGCGGCCGCACGGCCGATAAGATCTGTCAGCGTTCCTGCCGCACGGCCTCCCTGGCCAGGTGTGCGCGCAGCGGCCGGATTCTATCCTGTTTCCCGAAGTCAGCGCGACCGTTCGCTACGCTTAAGGGTTCGCTAGCGCAGCGTAACAACTTGCCTGTGCCTTGAATCGCCTCCGATAGCCGCTGTTTCCCACCTTTTGCTTTCCCTATCCGCACACTCGTCTCCACGGTCTAACTGAGGAGGCGCCATGCCGCGCAAGAAAACCACCACGCAAGACAAACTCGCCGCGGCGGGCGCCCGTGTCGCTGCACGCCCGGCCGGAGCGCAGGCTGACGAGATGATGCGCGCATTGGCGCTACATGCCTCAAGTCAAGAAGCATGTGCGCTGATCGCGGAACAGGCCGGTCACACCTACGATGCCGCACACGGTCATACAATCGTGCAGCTTAGACTTGAATGCGAGGAGGTTAATGGGCGCTATGCTGACTCTCTTGCCCGGCAAAAAGCCCTGGAAGCCAAGTGCGCAAACACGACGCAGTTCATCAAATCAGCCACCGCGCACCTCACTGCCGGCATAAGCAGTGCACCCGGCAACGATGCGACCGCCGCGGAAGGCACTGATGCTGGGGCGCTGACCCCAGCGCCCAAGCCGGTGAGGTTTCGCAAATGGCGGTTCCAGGATCAGATCTCCTTTTGCCTAATCCTGCCGGGCCTCGCTGCCGCCCTGGGCATGGGCGCAGTGAATGTCTACGCCAATCTCATGGCTTCGGGACAACCCGTCTTTATTGAGCAACCCTGGCTCGCCGCGTTTCTTTCCGGGCTGCTGCCCGCGGGTTCGACGGCCCTCAAGTTTGTGTCCGGCTTTTTCGAGTACAGCCGCACGAAGAAGCGCTACGCGCTGGTGGTGTACATCCTCACCGGCGTTGCGCTCTTGGCCTGGTGCATCACCTTCGCCATGAACTTCTCTGGCGTGAGCGGCGGTATTGACTGGGACACGCTCGGCAAGTCCAACGGAAAGGGCTCACTCCTGGTGGGACTGCAGCTCACCGCTGAACTGCTCGCAGCGACGGCCCTGTTCCTTGCAGCGGAAGACATCGCTTTGCGCTACGCCCCTGACAGCTATGTCGAGAGCCCTGATTTCATCAACGCAACACGGGTGCTCAGGGCCCATCGCACGGGCCATGAGGCATTGGCTGCCCGCCGCAGCGATCTCCAAGGCCGGCTGAAGGCAGAGGAAGCGAAGCGTGATGCGGCGATCAATGATCGCGTCGCGGCCTTCCTCTCCTATCGCGCCCGTATGCAGCAGAGCGCGTAGCGCGTCTTCGCATCTCTTCTCCAACCGTATTTAACGTCTTTCCACACAAGAGGAGTCTCCCTCATGATCTCTGATCGTTTTGCAGTTGGCTTTCTGTTCGGTTTGCTGTGGTTCATCGTTGCCCCGTCCTGCGCAGCGCGGGAAACAGCTGTCGGTATCTCTCCCTATCAGGAGCCGATCCAGGTCCGTCAAGTCATCACCACCACGCTCCAGCATTTTGTCGCGCAAGAGCCCGGCGATACGACGACCTTTATTGACGCCTGGTCCAACCAGACCATTGCGATCTTTACCATTCCAGAAGGGCGGGCCTATGCAAGCCCAAAGGCGCGACTAACCTACAACGGACAGGCGGTGGCCGCGCTAATGCGTTTTGCGGACGCTGCGCGGCCCCCATCGGGTGCATCAGAGCCTGCGCTGCTCGGTGCAATCCGCCTACCGCAGTTCCTAAGTCATGTGCAGGACACCAACACGGCGGACGCACCTCTGGAGATGATCGTCTTCGGCTCTCCGTTCTACGATGACCGGGCCGATGCGGCCGTCTCGATGGCGACGGGTCTAGTGCCGTCCGACGGGCACATCAATAGCAGCCGCGCCGATACGCCTTTCGGTACCAAGAACACTGCACCGCGATCTCAGCCAATGCGTCTGCATTGGGCGCTGGATCCTTCCGCGCAGTGGAACAGCGATCGCCACCGTTTCTTCGTTCAGCGCTTCTGGACGCTCTACGTAGAGGCGCGTGGCATGAGCCTCGCGAGCTTTAACACTGATCGCACAGCATTGCTCCGGCGTGCGAGCAAGGGAGCCAATGCGCCTGCCCATGGCTACGTGCTTGAGGAGGGTGAGAAGCGTGAGATGATCCGACTGCGTCCGGCTGATATCCCGCAGCGCCTCTATGACGCTGAGCCAACTACGACCCCGCCGCGGGCCGACATGATCGGTGCGGCGACCAATGTGGAGGTTGGGTTGACCTGGGATTGCGCGCGCTGCGATCTCGACATCTATGCCAGACCGCACCGGCAGGCTCAGGTGCTGTACTACGGGCAGAGCATTACGCCGGAAGGGCATCATTGGAAAGACCATGTGCGCGCCCCACGCGGCGGACGTGAGAACGGTCCGGCCAACGGGTACGAGACGATTGGCTTCACGGGCACCGTGGATCTCCATCAGCTTGAGATCGCGATCAGCTTCTATAGCGGCACCGCCCTTGCTGGGGTTCAGGCTGAACTGCGCCTTAGTGCCAACGGACAGACCTGGTCCTATCCGTTCCGCCTTGACGCAAGGCGCGGCAAGAAAGGGGAGGGCGTCGCCGAGGCGTTTGCCTCTGGCGTAACCACGGCACCCCATCTCGCCATCATCGACCCGTTGGCTGTCATGGGGCTATCCCCCGACGGGTCCTGATCGATGAGCAAGGAGCAACCAACCTTCAGCGGTACGCTGCTCGCGACCATTTTCTGCGCAGCGGCCCTCTACTACACGCTACCTTGGATCTACAGCAGGGCCTTCTGGGTTGTCCCCGTGATCTTCGGGCTTGCTGTCGTTCTGAAGACGCTCAGCCTCTGTATCTTCATCCTGCGAGCAATCCCGCAGGCCTGGATCTACAGCCGTGTATTTCGAAAGAAGGGCCTTGGCGGCACCGCCGGCTGGGCCTCGGAGAAAGAGGTCAGGAAGGCTGGCCTCTACAACCCAAAAGGCTTCTTCGCCGGGCGGCACAATAAACGTAAGGTGTTCGTGGAGATCGAGTGTTCCGGGCTGGTGCTAGCACCAGCCGGGGAGGGCAAGACCACCTGCTTCGTCATTCCCGCGCTTTGCCATGCCGTCATGAGCATGATCGTGCCTGACCTTAAAGGGACGCTCGCGGTGATGACCGCGAAGATGCGTCGCCGCAAGTTCGGCCACAAGACCCATATCCTTAATCCTGGCCGGGTGCATGCGAAGAAGGGGGAGAAATTCGCTCGCTACAACCCGCTCATCATCCTGATCGAAGCGTGGCGTGATGCTAGGCGCCATCGCGACTTGATGCCGGATACCGCGGCCTTGGCGAAGCAAATCCTCCCGGAGCCGCCGCAACCCGGCGAGAACCAGTTCTGGCGCAACGGCTCACGCAAGTTCCTGCGTTTCGTCTTCCTGTATTTGGTCACGATGGTCGAGCAACCTGCCGGCTCCAAGGACGATGTTGCGACCCTGCCGGCGGCCTTCACGCTGCTGAGTGACAAGGCCAAGCTGATGGCATCGCTTGAAGCCGCCCGTACGAGCACGATCCTCAATGGCGATCTCGCCTCGTTGGCCAATGACATCCTGCTCAAGCTCGAGGAGGGCGATCCCCGTCAGATCGAGTCCTTCCGCGAGGGTGCCATTCAGGCGGTGGACGTCTTCGCTCCCAGCGGTGCCCTGGCCGAAAGCGTCAGTGGCACGGATTTCCGCTTCGGTGAGCTGAAGCGAAAGAAGGGCACGGTCTATGTTGTGGCCGATCCGACCCGCATCGAGGTCTACAAGCCTTGGGTGGGTCTGGTGATGTGGTGTGCCTTCACCGAGCTCATGCGCTCACGCCACCGAAAGCCGGTCTGTGTCCTGTGCGACGAGGCAACCAACTTCCGTATTGACGGCCTGCCGCGCCTGCTCACGCTGGCTCGCGAGTTCAAGATCATCCTGTGGTTGATCATCCAGGAGCTGGAGGAATGGTCCCACGCCTATGGTCGCGAGAGCCTTGAGACGTTGCTGTCCCAGACCGAAGCGAAGCTGATCTTCGGTGTCCGCTCCCAAACGACGGCCAAGCTCGTATCCGACATGCTAGGCGAGGCCTCCGTGAAGGTCGTGAACCACAATATCGGCTCCTCCTTCTTCGACCCTGTCACCCGCTCCGTCCACGAAACCAGCCGCAAGATCCTCACGGAGGATGAAGTGCGGCGCGCCGAGCAGGCGATTCTCCTTCCAGGCGACGGCCGAGCCGTTCAAGTCCAGCGGCTACCGTACTTTCGCGTTTGGTGCTGGAAGTGGGCAGCTGCACCAAATCCACTTGGCAGGCACACCATATAACTAGTATCTGAATAGTAATTGTGTTAGCAATTAAGTTCCGATGACGGATGGGGCGAACATGAAAGTATGCCGGTTGCATATTGAGAACTTCAGAGGAGTTCGAGCGGGAACGATCGACTTTGCCGGGCACACCCTATTGGTCGGCGGCAACAACGTCGGTAAGTCGTCGGTCTGCGAAGCTCTCGATCTCTTGCTTGGCCCGGAGCGCCTATTCAGGAGACCGGTAATCAACGAGCACGATTTCCACCAGGGCGCCTACCTAGATGCCGAGAGTAACCCGGTCGAGATCGTGATCCGTGCGCTACTATCTGAGCTTTCGGAGCAAGCGGAGGCAAGGTTCCATAGCCACCTACGTCGCTGGGACGCGGCGTCATCGAAGCTGATCGATGAGTCGGACGCAGGCCTATCGCTTGCTGATAGCCCGGATGCTCAGTGGGTCTTGCCCGTTGTCTTCATCGGTCGATACGACCGCAAAGAAGACGATTTCATCGCCAATACTTTTTTCGATCACCCCGTGGATCCGGTAGACGAAGATGCCGATGAAGGCAGTGAGCTACGCCTCGGTGCCGGCCGCCGGGTTTTCGGACGAGATCAGAAGCGCGACTGCGGCTTTCTCTTCCTCCGCACGCAGAGAACTGGTTCCCGCGCACTCAGTCTTCAACGCGGCTCCCTGCTGGACACTATCCTGCGAATTGGAAGCGCCGGAGATGGGGATTCATCCGGACTCACGGAAATGTGGGAGGAGACTCTGCAAGCGCTTAGAAACCTCTCGCCCCCAATTGGGAAGATCAGTCAACTGAGCCGTATTAGAACGGAAATCGAAGAGAGACTGTCTCGATTCGTAAACTTAGATGCGCAGTCTGATCCAACAGCGTTCTTCGCATCTAACCTCACCCGCGAGAATCTGCGCGAAGTCGTGCGGCTGTTTGTTGCTACGCATCCAGCTCCGCATCAGCTTCCCTTTGAGCGATTGGGTACCGGATCCATCAACTTGCTTGTCTTCTCTCTGCTCACCTTCATAGCAGATCTGAGAGGCGGGACATCGGTGATCTTCGCTATGGAAGAGCCTGAGATCGCGATACCGCCGCATGTACAACGAAGGGTGTGCAAGTACGTCCTAGATAGGATGGGACAGTCGATCGTTACCTCTCACTCCCCTTACATTATTGAGCAGTTTCAGCCGGGTCAGGTGTTGGCCTTGAGTCGGTCATCGGATGCGGAGCTTACAGGGAGCTACCTCCCGGTCGATACGGTCGGTGGCAAAGTGCTCCGTCGTAACCGCTGGCCTTTGGCAGAAGCCGTCTTAAGTCGAGGCGTGTTGGTCGTCGAAGGACCGACGGAAGCTGCCATGTTTGTCCAAGCCTCAACCGTCCTTGAAGGAGCTACCCCAAACGACTATGAACACCTGGACCTGGCTGGTGTATCGGTCTTTAGTGTCGATGCCGACAATGCAGTTCCGGATCTTGGGCCCTTCTTCAAGGCTCTTGGTAAACCTGCGTTCGCATTCTACGACAAGCAAAAGACGCCATTCTCTAGCGAGAAAGCGGAGAAGCTGAATGACTATGTTCAACAGTGGGAATCGCCCTACCTAGGTATCGAGAGCCTAATCGCGGCGGAGATGCCGATTCACAGACTCCGGGGATTCCTGTCGGCCGCGACGAGTTATGGGGATTACCCTGAACAGGCCGGAGTCTATAAGGCGGAGATGGACGACGCGAGCGTCCGAGCCCTTGCGTCGAAGGTGCTGAAGGCCCGCAAGGGGGCAAACCGCCCCTACGCCGCCTTCGCAGTTGGTGCATGTCAGACTGAGAAGGAGCTCCCTTCCAGCATTGTGGAAGTTTTGAGGGCCGTACACCAAGAAACGCGTGAAGCACCACCAACAAACACCGCCGGTGGAAGTGATACCTCGGATGTTGCCGCAAGTGCTTCCAAAGAGAACCCTGGGAAGGGCTCAACTTGACGATACAGCTTGATGCAACTCGACAGAGAATTCTCGACACAGAAGGCCATCTTCTCGTCTTGGGAGGGCCGGGGTCAGGTAAGACGACGATAGCGCTGCTTAAAGCGAAGAAATTGTGTCAGTGGCTGCTACCTGAGCAGCGCGTGCTCTTTCTGAGCTTCTCGCGAGCGGCCGTCAAACAGGTATCGAAGCGTAGTGCAGACCTGCTCTCGCAGAGTGAGCGGCGACAGATCGAAGTCAATACCTATCATGCATTCTGCCTCGACTTTCTGCGATCTCATGGCCGGCTGCTCACACGCAAACCGGTAAAAATCGTGTATCCAAGCAACGCACGAGTTTTGGAAGCAGACTTTGGAGGGCCGAACTGGCGAACTGAACAGGAGCGCCTTCTTGCTGAAGAGTCTCGTGCAACTTTCGATGTCTTCGCGCACGGAGTAAGTACGCTACTTGAGCGTTGTAGGGCATTGCGATGCCTAGTGTCTAATCGGTATCCAATCATTATCGTTGATGAGTTTCAGGACACCGACGATGACCAGTGGCGCATGGTACACGCACTTCGGGACCATGCGACACTGATCTGCCTGGCCGATCCCGACCAGCGCATATTTGACTATCAGAGCACCATCGATCCCAAGCGGGTGGAGATGTCCAAGGATGCGCTTGCCCCGACGGTGTTCGATCTCGGCGCTGACAACCATAGAAGCCCAGGCGGTAGAATCCTCGATTTCGCCAACGCGGTCTTGAGGAATCGCTCGCCGAAAGCACCATGCAAAGAGGTAACAGTCTCAACGTGCTACGAGAATGCGTTTCCAAGTACCGTCCATGCGGAGGTGGTGTTCACTTTCTCCAAGCTGCGCCAACAGGGCGTGGAGAACCCCACCGTGGTGGTGCTCGCGCGGTCGAATCCTCTGGTGGCAACTATATCCAGCATTCTAAGTGAAACGCATCAGTACAACAGGAGGGAACTCCGTCCGATATTCCACACTGTTGTGTGGGACGCCGAAGTAGCAGCCGCTGCGGGTACTGTGATTGCGTCAGTGATGGAATGGCGCGAGGGCACCATCAGCGAGGATGTCGCGCGCACATTCGAGGCACTCGCAGCCTATTACAGGCTGAAAGTGGCGCTGCGACCGGACAAAAGCAAAGGTGCGGCGGACAAGGCTCGCAAGTACCGCGAAAGCGCGGACCGCGTGCGTGCCGAGAGGAGCCCGAGGCTGAACGTCGAACGCGCCCTGCTCACTTGTTGGAGGGAGAAGAAAGAGCTCTTGCGGGGGGATCCCGTGGAGGACTGGAGAAGGTCTCGAGACGTGTTGGATCGATCTTCGCTACCAGACATAGTCCAGGAATCCAGGATGCTGCGACTGTTTCGCATGACAGATGAGTTAGGACTAGGCCTCGCTGATCGTTGGGATGAGGTCGGTAGGTGCTACCCAGGCGCGAAGTTGTTCGTCTCAAGGACTCTGGAGACCCAGCGGTTGCTTGCACCCGATCTGGAACCCCGAGGGTGTGTGCTCATGTCGATGCACAAATCTAAGGGAAAAGAATTCGATGGGGTCGTGATCGCGGAGCGACAGCACGCAGGGGTGCTGTTCGATCCAAAGAAGGAAGAGCCACCCTTCGAGAGTACGCGCCGCCTCCTGCGGGTGGCCATTACACGAGCGCGGCATAGAGTGACAATCGTGCGCCCGAAGAACTGCTATCCCCTCTACTGACTGACTCACTAACACTTCGCCGCTCAGGCCCTGGCACCCCATTCGCCAAACTTCGAACCTCAGAAGCAGGACTTGGATGAACTGCAAAACTCCGGTTGCACGAGCCAACTATGTCGATCTAGCGCTCTGGGCGACTGCGAGGTTCCGTGCTTGAGGGTTAGGGGCGCCTCGCGCTCGCCTCACGTGTAGCGATGCATCTGTCCGTCAACATTGTCTCCGTATTCGAGGGCAACGTATCTCATTCCTTCGCCTTCTCTGCAATGAAACTCGTGAAGAACCCCACCTGGGATAACGATGGTGTCTCCCTGACTCATATCCGAAACACATCCGTGCGGTTAAGTCAAGGTCTTTGAGGGGGCCGCGGATCAGTTCCGGTATTCCGCTTTTGGTCAAAGGTCTGTAACTAGATCGGCATTGAATTGCACGGTTATCTTCGCGCGTCCTCGATATGCTGGGCTAGATGGAGCGGTGCCCTAGTGGGCGATCTGGATTACTGCGATGTGCACGGTCACTGGTTACGTTGGCTTTTGCATTCGACACGACCGCTAGCGCTCCGCTGCGTACGCTGATCGGCACAAGATCCGGGCCGTGTTCTGCTACTGACTTGTAAGATTTCCCTGTCAGCGCATTGCGGCATCCTCCGCCCTTCCTCTCCCCGGGCCGCGCACCACCATCTCCAGCCTCTTAACTGCCAGTCTGGCAGACAGGCGGCCGCCATCAACCTGTTTTACCCGTAAGCCGCACAGCACCGAGTCGCTGACGCGACACGGGTGCGGCTAAACGGTCCCCCACAAAACAGGCTGACACCGTCCTTTCTCCTGTCCGCCGGTCGTCTGGCACGAGGCCGGAATGGTCCGGCCCGTACAAAAGAGAAACAGCGAAAGGAGCACTCTCATGACCAACACAACCGAAACCACCACCACGCCCTACGAGCAGCCACCCGTGCCCGAGGACAGCAATCGCCCGACTCACATCGTCCGTAAGAAGCGTGGACCTGGCCGCAAGTCCGACTTCGAGACCCTCGGCGTCGCCTGGGCCCACGAGGACGGCAAGTTCTACGTGAAGCTCTACGGTACCCAGGTTATCGAAGGCGGGTTCTACGTCTTTCCCAACAGAAACGACAACCCGGAGGCGGGCCGCTAGGCCCCCTCCCTACCAAGGAAGGAGAGATGTCATGGACGACAACACCATCATCTGCGGCGACGCGATCACTATTCTGCCGAGCCGCGCCAGCGAAACCGTTGACCTCGTGGTCACAGACCCGCCTTACCTTTGCAACTATCGCGACCGATACGACCGCGCTGTGCGCAACGATACAGAGCCTAACGGGGTGCTCCCGGTCTTTCCGGAGCTCTACCGCGTCCTCAAGCTCAACAGCTTCTGCATCAGCTTTTGCGGCTGGAGTGCGATGCCTCGGTTCGCCACCGCCTGGGAGCGATCCGGCTTCAAAATTGCCGGTCGGATTGTCTGGGCCAAACGCTATGCCTCAAGCAGCCACCACACACGCTATTGTCACGAAGCCGCCTATGTGCTGACCAAGGGCAAACCACGCCCGCCGCAAGATCCGATCGCCGACATTCAGCATTGGACCGATACGGGCAACCGGCTGCACCCAACACAAAAAGCAGAAGAGGTGATCGCGCCGCTGATCACGGCCTTCTCCCAGCCGGGCGATGTGGTTCTGGACCCGTTCCTCGGCTCTGGTACCACAGCCGTCGCCGCGGCCAACCTTGGACGCCGTTACCTTGGCATCGAGCTGGAACCAGGCTACTGCGATATCGCCCGCCAACGCCTCATGGAGACCGATCTGCCACGAGCCGCGTAACGCCCAAGCCGAAGCCGAGCGCGTTGTCTTGTCACAACGCGCTGGCCTCGGCTACGGAGTCTGTTCAGCCAGGCTCGCCTGCGCGGCCCAGCGCTTCACATCCGCGATGGCTGCATTCCGGCTCGCCACCTCCGCGTAGTGGGATGACGTCCCGATGATCTGCCTGTTGCCTGCCTTGAGGTTGAAGTAGTACATGCCGTTCGATGCGGTGCTAGGGACAAAGCGCTCATCCTGCATCGCGTTCTCGCGTACCGATGCAATCCCGTTGCGGGCACCTCGCTCGGATGTGTAGCCCTGGCTCTTGAGCAGAATCTGTTGCTCCTCACCCGTAAGACGGAAACGGTACGCCCCAGCCTTGTCGGTAAAGAGTTCGAAGGTCAGGGGGTTGGCGGTGATGGTCTTTACAACCCCCAACCCCGCGAGCGCTGTGAGGAGCATGACAGAACCGCCGGCCAATATGCGTCGCCGTATGGGCGATCGCGGAGCCGAAGCCTCGGCAAAAGAAGCGGGGCGCATGTTCGGTTCCGGGGCTGTGGGCTGCGCATCCGAAGCGATCAGCAGCGCCACTGCCTGAGCTACGGCTGGCCAGTTCTTGGATTTCGTAGGATCAGTGCAGTCCGAGAGATCAAGCGCGTGCCGTCCTGACAGATCCACGGTCAGGCGCGTGCGATCCAATCGCGCTAGCACAAGCTTATCGAGGCCCGCTGCGACGTTGCACTCGTTTTGGACCCAGTACCGACTGAGTGCTTCGGCCGACCATAGCCCAACGGTTGCCGTGCAAGCCTGCAGCTCGGTGTCAATGGTGCTGAGGAAGTGCGCACCGGCCCGAAGGGAGCTGGATGCCAGAAACACGGACCATCCCCGCTTGCGTAACGCAGCAGCAACCTGCTCCGCCTTTACGTGTTCTTCAGTCGCATGAGAGATAAAGACGTCGTGCATGGACCTGGCGGGTGGATGGCAGGAGAACGAGCTGTTATGAGTATTAGTCCTTTGCAAGTGCGATAACGCCCCGGTTATTCGCACCACGTTTATGGGTGGCTGCACGACTAGCCCTGATTGGCCTGCAACGGGAAAAGCACAAGAATGGGAAGAAGACGAGGAAGAAACACGGGTCTGCGGATGCTGCCTATCGATTTTGCGCGCGCCGCGATTAATTGGCTTCCCGACGGGATACTTGTCGTTGGGGGCACCCCCGCGATCGTGTTCTTTTTCCCGCTCCCGATGATGATTGGTGCGCTGACGCCTGACCCCCAGGCTGCTACGGGAAGCTCGAGTGCACTTTTACCAGTGCTGGAGGTTCGGTTTGCGCGGCTGGAGCGGCTCGTGCACTGGTCAGGTCTATCCATTGCGCTGGTGACACTGGCGCTGGCCCTACGCAACAGTTGGCCGCTCCATGGTGGGAGCCGCAATGAAGCAACTCTGATCGGCTACATCGCACGACTGCTCACGCGCCGCCTCGACTGACGTAACGTTCTATCGGTGTTTCCGCTGCCAAGAGGGCACCCCAGCCGCTGTTCAGGAAACACACTAACTGCATGACCTGTCCTTCTCGGTGCAGATCCGATAGGTCTCGGTGGCCGACCGCGTGCTCGCCGTTTCTCTCCCTCGGTCCCAGACACGCCATCTCCAGCCTCCTAACTGCCAGTCTGGCAGACAGGCGGCCGCCCTCAACCTATTTTCCTCGTAAGCCGCACAGCACCGAGTCGCGAGCGCGACACGGGTGCGGCTAACCGGTCCCCCAACAAAACAGGCTGACACCGGCCTTTCTCCTGTCCGCCAGACTGGCACGAGGCCGGAATGGTCCGACCCGTGAAGAAGAGAAACAGCGAAAGGAGCACTCTCATGACCCACACCACAGACTTGCCATCACCAGAAACAGACTGGGTGACTGTATCGCGGGCTGAATACCTAGAACGCGTCCTAATTGTCCTCAAGGAGAGGATCGGATTCACGAGGCTCTGTATAGACGCGTCGTTTGAGACGGATATCTCGATCCGGATCGACGTAGACGGTATCGATGAGGCACAACAGCGGGGCCACAACCCGTACTTGTTCCTTCAGTACAATCTTCTGCATTACTTGCGCTGAGTGCTCTGCGGCTGGCCAGCCAGGCCCGCCGCTCCGTGTCCCACGCAAGGAGGTTGACCTGCCTCCTACGAGACCATCTGGCGCGCACGTGCCGCAGCCTCTACCTAAGCCGCTCACGCGATCAGATATTCTCGCCGACCGACGAAGATGCAGCCTACAACATTCCGAATACCGACTGCGCTCGCTTAAGAAAGGGACAGGAACGTCGCAGCACTGAGCTGTGTCGGAACGTAGGGCGCGCGACGGTCCCGTGGCCGGTGTTTCTCCGAACCCTCCCGTGCGACTTCATTCCGCGTCTTTGGTTGGACGGCCCCATCCGTACGGTACCGTACGCAAGCTGCATAGCAATGGAGTAGCGAATGCTCTGAGGAACCTAGGAATATGTTCTTGTTGATTAAATCAGGTCGTCATCGTAAGTGGTGGCTTGGGAACATCATCTCGAGGTTGCGTAGCTGTGCCTGCTTCTCGGCAGAGCACACGTAGCGTCAAGCACCGGCAGTGTCCCGTCATCGCTAAAAGAGCGTTCAACGCAGGAAGAAGAAGAGCCAATGAGCAAGGGACCAACAGTAGAACTTAGCGAAGATGATCACCTTACCTGTGCTAGTTCCGACTTGATCTGACACCTGACTTGAAAAAAGTGAGGGTTATCGACTTTGATGGAAGTGCGAACTTTCAATCAAAACCATGGAGATAACCCTCGTGATTGAGTC